>JANXZP010000244.1 GCA_025355485.1 Pseudomonadota bacterium | reverse complement strand
CTCCTCGCGCGGCAACGGCGTGTCCTTGGTCTGGTTTTGCCGCACGCGCATCGCGGTCGCAGGCTGGAAAAGATGCGCAGGTTGTTTGAGGATCGCGGCGTCCGCTTCGCGCAACGGCGCGAGATCGTCGAGCACCCAGATCGCGCGCCCCTGCGTGGCGGCGATCAAGTCGTCGCCATGCACGTTCAAATCGGTGACGATCGCGTTCGGAAGACCGCGTTGCAGCGACTGCCAGTGCACGCCGTCATCGAACGACACATACACGCCCTGATCGGCGCCTGCGTAAAGCAGTCCACGCTTGACCGGGTCGGCGCGCAACGTGCCGACAAAATGATTCGCCGGCAAACCGACCGAGATGTCGGTCCAGGTTTTTCCGTAGTCGCGCGTGCGCCATGCAAGCGGACGGAAATCATCCTGCCGATGATTGTCCACCGCGATGTATGCCGTGCCGGGATCGAGCGCCGAGACATCGACCGAGCTGATCTTCGCCCAGTGCGGCAACGTCGGCGGCGCGACGTTCTGCCAGCTCTTGCCCGCATCGCGCGTGAGCTGCACGCCACCGTCGTCCATGCCCAGCCAGATCTCGTCGTTGTCGCGCGGCGACAGGCCGAAGCTGAAGACCACGCCGTAGCCACACGCGCGTGCCGCGGGCGCTTCGAGATCGCCTGCGCAATTTTTCTGTGCGGCGTCGCGTGCCGAGAGATCCGGACTGATCGTCTCCCACGTCGCGCCTTGGTCGATCGAACGGAACAGCACCTGCGCGCCCTGGTACAGCGGATACGGCGCAAGTTGGGAGACGGCGATCGGCGTGATCCAAGTGTAGTGGTATTTCACCGAGGTCGGCCGCGCGCCGTAACTCGACACCGGCCACGGCGAGATGTTCTGGGTTTCGCCGTTGCGTGCGTCCCAGCGCGTGAGCCGTCCGCCAAGCCCCGATCCGTAGACGATGCTCGGATCGCGTGGATCCGGGATGTCGTCGTCGCGCTCCTCGGCGCCAACCGGATGCCAGTCGCCCGCGCCGATCGAACCGTAGTCGCTGCGGCTCGCGATCGCGACCGTGCCGTTGTCCTGCTGGCCGGCGTAGATCCAGTACGGGAAACGGTTGTCGGTCGCGAGGTGGTACATCTGGCCGGTCGGCTGGTTGTACCAGCTCGACCATGTCTTGCCGCCGTCGACTGTCACCACCGTGCCCTGGTCGGAGCCTGTGATCATGCGTTCGGGATGTTTCGGATTGATCCACAGGTCGTGGTAGTCGTCGCCGCCCGGCGCGCCTTTCACGATCTCGCAATGCGCGCCGCCGTCCGTGCACAGGCGGATTGAGCGGCCCATGGCATACACCACATCGGGATTCCCTGGCACGACGGCGAGTCGCGTGAAGTAGCTGCTGACGAGCGCACCATCGCCGTTGACTTTCTTCCAGTTCGCGCCGGCGTCGTCGGAACGATACAGCCCGCCACCGTCTTCCGCATCGATCACCGCATAGACGCGCGTGCCTTGCGCCGTGTGCGTCGCAGCGAGGCCGATGCGTGCGAGCTTGCCTTCGGGCCAGCCTTTTCCGGCGATGCGCGTCCAGTGACGACCGGCATCGACGGATTTGTACACGCCGCTTTCGCTACCGACATTGGGTGTGAAGTAACTCTGCCACGGCAGGAAATGCGTCTGCCACACCGACGCGAACATCACGTTCGCATCCTGCGGATCGGCCACGAGATCGACCGCGCCGGTGTTGTCGCTGACGAACAGCGTCTTCGTCCAGGTCTTACCGCCGTCCTCGGAACGGAATACGCCGCGTTCCGGATTCGCGCCGAACATGTGGCCGAATGCCGCGACCATCACGATGTTCGCGTTGTGCGGATCGACCCAGATCGCGCCGATGTGGCGCGTGGCCTGCAGCCCGACCGATGTCCAGTTCACGCCGCCGTCGATGGATTTGTACACGCCCTCGCCCGCCGCCATGTCGTAGCGCGTGGTGACCTGGCCGGTGCCGGCGTAGATCACGCGCGGATCGGACGGTGCGATCGCGAGCGCGCCGATCGAAGACGGGCCATGATCGAAGATCGGCTGCCAGGTGCGTCCGGCGTCGATGGTTTTCCAGATACCGCCGCCGGCCGCGCCGAAATAGAACGTGTCGGGCTGATCGGCGATGCCGGCCGCGACCGTTCCCCAGCCGCCGCGCTGCGGACCGACCAGGCGCCAGCTCAAGCCGTCGGCGACTGCGGCGGGAATGTCACTGGAAGAATTCGCGGCATGCGGTTGCACGGCGAGTGATGGCGAGGATGCCGACAGCGCGGCAATGGCAATGACGGCAGACAGCACACAGCGCAGTGGCATCGCAGACGCTCCGAAAGGGACCGCCGTCAGTTTACGCCCAGGCAGCCGCACCGCGCGCATGTCACAGTGCGACGCACGTCAGACATTGAATTCTCAGCCGGCCAGCGCGTTCCTCTTGCGCACGATCAGCATCGCGATCTCGAGCGACTGCTCGTAGTTCAAGCGCGGATCGACGGTCGAGTGGTACGCGCGCTCGAGGTCGGTTTCGGTCAACGCACGCGCACCGCCGGTGCATTCGGTGACGTTCTCGCCGGTCAGTTCCAGGTGCACGCCGCCGAGCCGTGAGCCATGCGCGGCGTGGATCTCGAAGGCCTGCTCGAGTTCGCTGCGGATCGCCGCGAACGGGCGCGTCTTGTAACCGTTCGACGTGCCTTCGGTGTTGCCGTGCATCGGATCGGAAATCCACAGCACGCTGCGACCTTCGCGATGCAGCGTCTCGATCAAGGGCGGCAACAACTCGCCGATGCGCGCCGCACCGAAGCGATGGATCAGGGTGATGCGGCCTGGTTCGTGGTCCGGCGACAGCACGTCGAGCAGGCGCAGCAGCATGTCGGATGTCATCGACGCGCCGACCTTCAGCCCGATCGGATTGCGCACGCCGCGCAGATACTCCACGTGTGCGCCGTCGAGCGCCGCCGTGCGCATGCCGATCCACGGGAAATGCGTGGACAGGTTGAACCAGCCGTGCTGGCGCGGCACCTGTCGCGTGAGCGCTTCCTCGTAAGGCAGCAGCAACGCTTCGTGCGAGGTGTAGAAATCGGCGCGATTGAGGTTGTGCAGCGATTCGCCCGACAGCGTTTCCATGAAGCGCACCGAATCGCCGATCGCTTCGACCATGCGCCGGTATTCGTCCGACAGCGGCGAATGGCCGACCCAATCCAGGCTCCAGTATTCGGGATGGTGCAGGTCGGCGAAGCCGCCGTCGATCAACGCACGCACGAAATTCATCGTCAGCGCCGAACGCGCGTGCGCTTTCAACAGGCGACG
>JANXZP010000241.1 GCA_025355485.1 Pseudomonadota bacterium | reverse complement strand
CGGATGGCCTACGAGCGCGTGATCCCGATGGTGCAGGCCACCGCCGACCTGCTTGGCGCAGCCTTGAATCCGGGCGCGCAGGCTACATAGTCAACAATCCATCCCATGATCCACTTGTGGCGGAACTTAGCGCCGTCGCGGACTAGAAAGGTACACAGAATGCAGACCACGGAACCGCATCCGGACGCGGCCACGTCCAACGACAATCCCGAGATCGAGGCCCTGCTGGGCGAGCTTGAGGTTGCCCAGACAGAACTGGCGCTCCTGCGCGAAGAGCATTTGCGCGAACACGCCGAGCTTGAAAATACGCGCAAGCGGCAGGCGCGCGAGGTCGAGATGAGCCGCCGTTTCGCCAATGACCGCTTGCTGGCGAGCTTGCTGCCGGTATTCGACAGCCTCGAGGCCGGCATCGCGGCAGCGCATGGCGAATCGGTGCAGGTCCGTGAAGGCCTGCAACTGACCCTGCGCCAGTTGGCCAAGGCCGCTGCCGACAGCGGCATGACCGCGGTCGATCCGCTCGGCGAAGTCTTCAACCCCGAACATCACCAGGCGATCGGCGTCGTACCGGCCAGTGCCGGGCACAAGCCCGACACGGTGACCCAGGTCCATCAGAAGGGCTATCTGCTCAACGACCGGCTGCTGCGCCCGGCGCTGGTGATGGTCGCGAAGTCCGATCACGACTGAGCAAAAAAATCGCAGGTTTCGACGCGCGGCCCGCTTGAAAGCCCCGTCGTCGCACCCCACTAACACTGCATCAGCGGCCACGCCGGCCGCCCGCAGTTATCAAACACGAATCAAACATCGCGCTTTCAGGAGATTGTCATGGGCAAAATCATCGGTATCGACCTCGGCACCACCAACAGCTGCGTCTCGGTGATGGAAGGCGGCAAACCCAAGGTCATCGAGAACGCCGAAGGCGACCGCACAACGCCTTCAATCGTCGCATTCAGCAAGGATGGCGAAGTCCTGGTCGGCGCATCCGCCAAGCGCCAGGCCGTCACCAATCCGAAGAACACCTTCTACGCGGTGAAGCGCCTGATCGGCCGCAAGTTCACCGACGCCGAAGTGAAGAAGGACCTCGACCTCGTGCCGTATTCGATCATCGCGCACGACAACGGCGATGCATGGGTTGCCACCAGCGACGGCAGGAAGATGGCCGCGCAAGAAATTTCCGCCAAGGTGCTGGAGAAGATGAAGAAGACCGCCGAGGCCTATCTCGGCGAGACCGTCACCGAAGCCGTCATCACGGTGCCGGCCTACTTCAACGACTCGCAGCGCCAGGCGACCAAGGACGCCGGCCGCATCGCGGGCCTCGACGTCAAGCGCATCATCAACGAGCCGACTGCGGCCGCGCTGGCCTATGGCCTGGACAAGAACGACAACCGCGACCGCAAGATCGTCGTGTACGACCTCGGCGGCGGCACCTTCGACGTGTCGATCATCGAGATCGCCAACATCGACGGCGAGAAGCAGTTCGAAGTGCTGTCCACCAATGGCGACACGTTCCTCGGCGGCGAAGACTTCGACAAGCGCGTCATCGATTTCCTGGTCGAGGAATTCCAGAAAGAGCAGGGCATCGACCTGCGCAAGGATCCGCTCGCGCTGCAGCGCCTGAAGGATGCGGCCGAACGCGCGAAGATCGAACTGTCGTCCTCGCAGCAGACCGACGTCAACCTGCCGTACGTGACCGCCGATGCGAGCGGCCCGAAACACCTGAACATCAAGCTCACGCGCGCCAAGCTCGAGGCGCTGGTCGATGAACTGATCAAGCGCACCATCGAGCCGTGCAAGATCGCGATGAAGGATGCGGGCATATCGAACAAGGACATCGGCGAGGTGATCCTCGTCGGCGGACAGACCCGCATGCCGAAAGTGCAGCAGGCGGTGACCGAGTTCTTCGGCAAGGAACCGCGCAAGGACGTCAACCCGGATGAGGCCGTCGCGATCGGCGCCGCGATCCAGGGCGGCGTGCTGGCCGGTACGGTCAAGGACGTGCTGCTGCTCGACGTGACCCCGCTGTCGCTGGGCATCGAAACCCTGGGCGGCGTGTTCACCAAGATCATCGAGAAAAATACGACGATCCCGACCAAGGCATCGCAGACGTTCTCGACCGCCGAGGACAACCAGAGCGCGGTCACCGTGCACGTGCTGCAGGGCGAACGCGACCAGGCGCGCTACAACAAGTCGCTGGCGAAGTTCGACCTCACCGGCATCGACGCCGCGCCGCGCGGAATGCCGCAGGTCGAGGTGTCGTTCGACATCGACGCCAACGGCATCCTGCACGTCAGCGCGAAGGACAAGAAGAACGGCAAGGAACAGAAGGTCGAGATCAAGGCCGGCTCGGGCCTGACGCCGGAAGAGATCGAGCGCATGAAGGCCGACGCCGAGGCGCACCGCGAGGAAGACAAGAAGTTCCAGGAGCTCGTCGCCACGCGCAACCAGGCCGATGGCCTGGTGCACACGGTACGCGCCGCGATCAAGGAGCATGGCGGCAAGGTCGGCGGCGATGTGATCGGCCCGGTCGAGACCGCGCTGGCGGATCTCGAAACCGCGATGAAGGGCGACGACAGGGCCGCGATCGAAGGCCGCATGCACCAGTTGCAGCAGGCCGCGCAGCCGTTGCAGGCGGCCGCTTCCGGCGCCGGCGAGCAGCCGAATGCGGAAGGCGGCGAGCAAGCGCACGCGCATGCCGAGGACGTGGTCGACGCCGAGTTCACCGAGGTCAAGGACGGCGACAAGAAGGCCTGATCGCGACGATGTTGCAAGCAAGCGCCCGGCAACGGGCGTTTGCTGTTTCAGGAGATTGGGAATGGGGAAGGGTAGGCTCGAAGCATTCAGCGACGGCGTGATCGCGGTCATCATCACGATCATGGTGCTGGAGATGCGCGTGCCGCACGCGCCGACCTTGCAGGCATTGTCCGAGGTCGGGCCGGTGTTCCTGTGCTACGCGCTCAGCTTCGTCAACATCGGTATCTACTGGAACAACCACCACCACATGCTGCATGCAACCGAACACGTCAACGGCGCGGTGCTGTGGGCGAACCTGCATTTGCTGTTCTGGTTATCGCTGGTGCCGTTCACGACCGGCTGGATGGGCGAGAACCATTTCGCGGTGCTGCCGACCGCGCTCTACGGCGGCGTGTTGCTGATGGCTGCGATCGCATACTGGATCCTGCAGCGCGCGATTCTGTCCACGCAGGGCGCGGACTCGTTGCTGGCGCGAGCGATCGGCAACGACATCAAGGGCAAGCTGTCGCCGCTGCTGTATCTAATCGCCATCCCTTCGGTACTGCTGAGCCCGTGGATCGCCGATGGGATCTACGTGGCGGTCGCGCTGATGTGGCTGGTGCCGGACCGGCGTATTGAATCGAGAATCACCAAACCATGAGCAAGCGCGACTATTACGAAGTCCTCGGCGTTGCCCACACTGCGAGCGACGAGGAATTGAAGAAGGCCTATCGCCGGTTGGCGATGAAGCATCATCCCGACCGCAACACGGCCGGCGACAAGGCTTCCGAGGAAAGCTTCAAAGAGGCCAAGGAAGCCTACGAAGTGCTGTCTGATGCGTCCAAGCGCCGCGCCTACGACCAGCACGGCCACACCGCGTTCGAGCACGGCATGGGCGGCGGCGGTGCGGGCCCTGGCTTCGCCGATGTGGGCGATATCTTCGGCGACATCTTCGGCGATATTTTCGGAGGCGGTCGCGGACGCCAGGCGCAACGCCGCGGCGCCGACCTGCGCTACATGCTCGACCTGGACCTGGAAGAAGCGGTGTTCGGCGTCGAACGCAAGATCGACATCGCGACGCTGATCGATTGCCGCGTGTGCACCGGCAGCGGTTCGGCCGATGGCAAGATCGACACCTGCGCGACGTGCCGCGGACAAGGCCGCGTGCGTTTGCAGCAGGGCATCTTTTCGTTGCAGCAGGCATGCCCGACCTGCGGCGGCCGTGGCAAGGTGATCGCCAATCCGTGCATGGCCTGCCATGGCGAAGGTCGCGCCGAGGACACCAAGACGCTCGCGGTGAAAATCCCCGCCGGCGTGGACAACGGCGATCGCATCCGCCTTGCAGGCGAAGGCGAGGCCGGGCCAGCCGGCTCTCCCTCGGGTGACCTGTACGTGGAAGTGCGTGTGCGCGACCACGCGATCTTCCAGCGCGATGGCGATGATCTGCACTGCGAAGTGCCGATCCGCATCTCGCAGGCGGCGCTCGGCGACACCGTGCGCGTGCCCACGCTCAACGGCGAAGCCGAGATCAGGATTCCCGCCGAAACCCAGACCGGAAAACTGTTCCGCCTGCGCGGCAAGGGCGTGAAATCCGTGCGCAGCCGCAGCGCAGGCGACCTGCTGTGCCGCGCGGTGGTCGAAACGCCGGTCAATCTCACCGCGCGCCAGCGCGAGTTGCTCGACGAATTTGAATCCACGTTCCAGGGCGACGATGCGCGCCGCCATTCGCCGCGTAGCAGCACGTTCCTCGATGGCGTGAAAAGTTTCTGGGAACGCATCAGGTCGTAAAGCTTGATGCGAATCCGTTCGCAAGAGACCGCACATCCCTGTGCGGACTTTCAAACAAGATGCCGCCCATCATGCAGCCTTGCGCGGGCTGAAGTAGACTCATCGCTCACCGATATGGAGGGCAGGCGATGAACGAATTGTTGCAGCAGGTCATGGGATCGATCGACAGTTCGGTCGTGCAACAGGTCGCCAGCCGTCTTGGAATTCCGCCCGACCAGGCGCAGGGCGTGATCGGCGCCGCGATGCCATCGATCCTTGGCGCGATCGGCCAGCGCGCGAGCACGCCCGACGGCGCCGACGCGATCCACGCGGCCGCGCAACAACAAGCAGGCATGGACGTCTCGCAAGTGGTCGGCATGATCGGCGGTGCGTCCGGTAGCGGCATGCAAGGCGTACTCGGCCAGATCTTCGGCGGACAGAATTCGAATGCTGCACAGGGTGTCGGCGCAGCGACCGGACTGCCGCCGGAACACGCATCGCACATCCTTTCGATCCTCGGCCCGGTCGTGATGGCGGCAATCGGCAATCACGCGGCGCAATCCGGCGCGAACGCGCAGGGGTTGGGGCAGATTCTCGGCGATGCCGCGCAGCAGGTGCAGTCGGGCGGCGGTCTGGACCGCATCAGCGGCATGCTCGGTTCGTTGTTCGGCAAGCACTGAACGCAAGGATGAGCGCAACAGCCCCGATCCGATTGCTGATCCATGGCGCCTCCGGTCGCATGGGCCGCGCGCTGTTGCGACTCGCTGCGGACAATGCGCGTTTCGAAGTGGTCGCTGCGGCCACGCGCTCGGGCGGCGACGTGGACGGCACCCATGCGCTGGCGGCCGGACGCATCGCCTCTGCGCCGGGGTTCGACGTGCTGGTGGATTTCAGCCTGCCTGCGGCCTTCGACGCCGCGCTTGAACTGTGCCTGCAGCGCGGCGGTGCGCTGGTTTCTGGCACCACCGGATTGTCCGACGCGCAACGCACGGCGATGGATGCGGCCGCGAAATCCATTCCGGTCGTGTGGTCGGCGAACTTCAGCCTCGGCGTCGCCGTGTTGAACGAGTTGGTGCGCCGTGCGGCCTCCGCGTTGCCGGGCTGGGATTGCGACATCGTCGAGACCCACCACAAAGACAAGCTGGACGCGCCATCAGGCACCGCGTTGTCGCTCGGCGCGACGATCGAAGCGGTGCGGGGCAGCAAGCCGCATTACGAAAGCCTGCGCGTGGGCGATGTCGTCGGCGAACACCTCGTGCAATTCACCGGCATCGGCGAGCGACTGGAACTGATCCACCGCGCCACCGATCGCGACATCTTCGCGCGCGGCGCGCTGGAAGCGGCGGCGTGCGTCAATGGCAAGCCGCCTGCGCGTTATCGGTTGGCGGATTTGTTGCTGGATCCTTCTCGATAAGCAAGCAACGAAGTTGGCGAGTTCCGGACGCTGCTTCGTGCCAGCAGCTACAACTCAGGAGTAGAGCCATGATCGTTCGACCATTACGTTTCACCATCGCAGCGTTGGCCATCAGCGCAGCGCTTTCGGCATTCGCCGCGCCGGATCAGAAGCCTGCTGCAATGACACCGGCGACCGTCGCACGACCGCTTGCCGTTACGTCCGGCACCGGCGGTGCATGGACCAACGAACCGGCGGTGACGAAGAACCTCGCGAATTTCGACACCCTGGATTTCGATGTCTACACCAACCAGAAATGGGATCGCCTGAAGGAAAGCCACGCGCAGGACATCACCGTGACCTGGCCGGATGGCCACGAAACTCACGGCTTGGCGCAGCACATCAAGGATCTGAAATACATGTTCAGCTTCGCGCCGGACACGCGCATCAAGATCCACCCGATCAAGATGGGCGTCGGCGAATGGACTTCGGTCCGCGGCGATATGGAAGGCACGTTCACCAAACCGATGATGCTGCCGGACGGCAAATCCATTGCGCCGACCAACAAGCCATTCAAG
>JANXZP010000182.1 GCA_025355485.1 Pseudomonadota bacterium | reverse complement strand
CGCGTGCACGCCGACGATGCCAGCGCCGACAATGCGGTGCGTGGCTTCGTCGAAGATCAGTTTGGTGAAGCCCTCTGTTCGCCCAATACCTATCGCGCGGCCCGACGCGGCCCACGGGAACTTGCCGACGCCGATCTTCAGTCCCTTGGCTTTCGCTTCGGTTTCAGTCACGCCGACCCATGCGATTTCCGGATCGGTGTAAGCCACCGACGGGATCACCCGCGCGGTCCATTCGCGTTTTTCGCCAGCCGCGACTTCGGCCGCGAGCTTGCCCTCGTGGGTGGCCTTGTGCGCGAGCATCGGATTGCCGACCACGTCGCCGATCGCGAAGATGTGCGGCACGTTCGTGCGCATCTGCCGGTCCACCGCGATAAAGCCGCGCTCGCTGACGTTGATGCCGGCCTTTTCTGCATCGAGCTTGCCACCATTCGGCGCGCGGCCGACCGCGACCAGTACGCGATCGAACTGTGTGGTTTCCGGCGACTTCTCGCCCTCGAACGTCGCGCTCAAACCTTGCTTCGATGCTTCGACCCTCGCGACTTTCGTCTTCAGGTGGATCGCGACGCCTTGCTTCTTCAAACGATCGGCGAGAGGTTTCACCAGATCAATATCCGTGCCCGGCATCAGTTGATCGAGCAGCTCCACGACGGTCACTTCGCTGCCGAGCGCGCGGTACACCGTCGCCATTTCCAGGCCGATGATGCCGCCACCGACGACCAGCAATTGTTTCGGGATATCGGCCAGTTCCAGCGCGTCGGTGGAATCCATCATGCGCGGATCGTCCCACGGGAAACCCGGCAGCTTCAGCGCCTGCGAGCCGGCAGCGATGATGCATTGCTCGAAGCGCACGAGCTTGCTGCTGTCGCTGCCCGCGACTTCGATCTCGTTCGGCGAGATGAATTTTCCGACGCCGGTGACGACGCGCACCTTGCGCTGCTTGCACATTCCCGCAAGCCCGCCGGTGAGCTTGCCGACGACGTTGTTCTTGAAGTCGCGCAAAGCATCCAGCGCGATCGTCGGCTTGCCGAAGCTGACGCCATAGTCCTTCGCATGCTCGGCTTCATCGATCACCGCCGCTGCGTGCAGCAGCGCCTTGGACGGAATGCAGCCGACGTTGAGGCAGACGCCGCCGAGAGCCGGATAGCGCTCGATCAACACGGTATCCAGGCCCAGGTCGGCCGCGCGGAATGCCGCGGTGTAGCCGCCGGGCCCCGCGCCGAGCACGACGATGCGGCATTCGATATCGGCCTTGCGACCGGAGGTAGCGGCTGGCGCAATCGGTTTTGCAGTTGGTGTTAGCGTCGCGCTCGGGGCAGGCGCTGCCGGTTTCGCCTGCGCTGGTGCCGCAGGCGCTGATGCTGGCGCTTGCGCGGCTGATTCCGAGACTTCAATCATCGCGACCACGGCGCCTTCCGACAGCGCATCGCCGACCTTGACCTTCAGTTCCTTCACCACGCCTGCGAACGGCGACGGCACTTCCATGGTCGCCTTGTCGGACTCCAGCGTGAACAGCCCCTGGTCTTTTTTAACCGTGTCGCCGACCGCGACCAGCACTTCGATCACCGGCACGTCGGTGTAGCCGCCGATGTCCGGAACACGCACTTGCTGGATGTTTGCGGCCATCTGCCACCTCGTCGTACGCAGTCGCCTGCCATTGTGGCCGCGTTCGTGCGCCGACGCCAAACATCCATGCGCGGGTCGCAGAAACGACGATGCCGGGGCGAACCCGGCATCGTGCTGGCGCTATGGAACGTTGGCTTTATTTCTTGGGCGGAGCCGTCGGAGCTGGCGCCGACGGGCAGGTCGCGGCGATCTTCTGCACATTGGCGACGAAGGTGCTTTCGGTGGTGCGGATGTCGGGTTCGCGGGTCTTGGCCTTGCTCACCGCGATCGCATAGATGCGCTTGACGACATCGCCGTTGACCTTGGCCAGCTTCACTCCAGCGGGCGACTGCTCGAACGCGATGATTTGCTTGAGCTCTTCATCGGTGAACGTATCGGCATAGACCTTGGCGGCTTCCTGGCGGAACTGGGCGTCGTTCAATCCGGTGAACAAGGTGTCCATCTTGCCACGGAAGGTCTGCAGTTCCGGCTGCAGCGCCGCGCAGCCCGCCTTGTCGCCGAGGCCCTGATTGATGCCTTCCATGATGTTGGAACCGATGTCGTTCTCGATACCCTTGAACACGGCATCGGTTCCGCTGATGTCGTACATCTTCAGGGCGAGCTGCATCTTGAACGGCGAGGCCGGAGCCTGGGCGAATGCCAGCGGGGTGGCGAACAGGCAGGCAAGCGCGATGGTGTGGATGCGACGCATTCGGTGACTCCAGTAAGGATGCTGTGGATGGTTGGAAGGCGCGGATGCTACAGGGCGCAGGCGCGTTCGTGCGTGAAATTTATGTCATTCGGGCGGCTGCGGTTCAGCCGGAGTCGGTGCCAGACGGCTTCTGACAGCCCGGGATGAACTTGGTTCCGTCGGAAAGTGCTCCTGCGTTTCCGACATTGACCAGCTTCGCTGTTGAAAGGCGCTCCCGCCGTCCACGGCGGTCATCACAACAAGAGCCGTCGCAAATCGCCCAGCAGCTGCGCCAGATACGCGGTGAAACGCGCCGCAGCGGCGCCATCGATCACGCGGTGGTCGTAGCTCAGCGAGAGCGGCAGCAGCAGGCGCGGTGCGAATTCCTTGCCGTTCCAGACCGGCTTCATCGCGTTGCGCGACACGCCGAGGATCGCCACCTCGGGCGCATTGATGATCGGGGTGAACGCAGTGCCACCAATCCCGCCCAGCGACGAGATCGAGAAACAGCCGCCCGCCATTTCGGCAGGGCCGAGCTTCTTGTCGCGCGCTTTCTGCGACAGCGCGGCCAGCTCGTGCGACAACTCCAGCAAGCCCTTGCGATCGGCGTCGCGGATCACCGGTACGACGAGTCCTTCGGGCGTATCCACCGCGATGCCGATGTGGAAATATTTTTTCAACACCAGATTCTCGCCATCGAGCGAGGCATTGAATGTCGGATATTTCTTCAGCGCCGCGACCGCGGCCTTGATCAGGAACACCAGTGGCGTGACCTTGACGTCCTTCTGTTCTTCGCCGAGTCTCTTGCGGAATGCCTCCATCTCGGTGATGTCGGCGTCGTCGAACTGGGTGACGTGCGGGATCATCGCCCAGTTGCGCGCGAGGTTCGCGCCTGAAAGTTTCTTGATGCGCGACAAGGGCTGGCTTTCGATCGTGCCGAACTTGGCGAAATCCACCTTCGGCCA
>JANXZP010000148.1 GCA_025355485.1 Pseudomonadota bacterium | reverse complement strand
GCGCGCGATCCTCGGCTTGCCGATTCCGCAGATCGAACAACGCGGCCCGTCGGCATCCTGCGCGGTGCTCGCGCACGGACACGGCGTTCCGATGTTCGGCAACGTAGATGCCGCGCTCGCCGAACCCGATACCGCGCTGCGGCTGTTCGGAAAACCGCGCGTGGAAGGCCATCGTCGCGTTGCGGTAACGCTCGCGCGCGCGGATTCCATCGAAAACGCGCGCGCTAAAGCACGTGGTTGTGCTGCGGCGCTGACTGTACAACTCGTGGAGGAGTGATCGTGTCCGACCTGACCTTGTATGCGGTGTTCTTTCATCCGGCCGCGCTCGAAGCGCTGGGTGAGCCGATCAAGCCTTACCTGAGCGAAGGCCCTTACGGTTCGCACGTGGTGTGCCGCGAGATCGACAGCGGCGGCGCGTTCTTCGAGATGACGATCGAAGGTCGCGATTCCGAAGGTCACCTGATCGAAGTCGAACTGATGGTTCCATCGGCGATGGTGCGCATGGTGGTGTCCACCCACAGCGACGGATTGTTCGGTTTCCACCACAGCAAGGACACCGATACCAGCATGCCGCCCATGGGCAAGGCCGGAGCGACAGCGCAAGCGGTGACCCGCGATCCGTTGCCGGACGAACCCATAGCGGCACCGGCGGTCGCGGCCAGTGCGGCATCGACGATCAAGCCGAGCTAAGTCACAGGCAGCTTGCGCAGATCCCGCCAACCCGCATCGCCCAAGGCCTGCATCGGCCGGAAGCGCGCCTTGTAGTCCATCTTCGGGTGGCCTTCGATCCAGTAGCCGAGGTACAGATAACCGCGGCCGCTGCGTTGGGCGAATTCGATCTGCCGCAGGATCGCCAGCGTACCCAGGCCGCGCGCGTTTTCGTCGGGATCGAAGAAGGTATAGACCGCCGAGAGCGCGTCGGGGAAAACGTCGGTCACGGCCACGGCCAGCAGATGGCCATCGCGACGCAGTTGCAGGAAACGGGTCGGACTCCAGCCACTCGCGACGAATTCGTCGAAGTCCTCCTCGTCGCTGTCGGCCATCGGTCCGTCCGCATGGCGCGCGTCCAGATAGTGGCGGAACAACGCGAAATTCTCGATGGTGCGCAACGGCGGGACCATCCGCATCTGGATGTCGGCGTTGTCGCGCAGGCAGCGACGCTGGCTGCGGTCGGGGTGGAACTCTCGCACGTCCACGCGCACCGGCACGCAGGCGCGGCAGTTGGGACAACGCGGGCGATACACATGTCCGCCCGAGCGGCGAAAGCCCAGCGCCAGCGCCGCCGGATAGCCATTGGCCAGGGTCGGATCGCGCGGATCAAGCAGCAGGTCGCGCGCGATGCGCTCCGGGAAATACCCGCAGGCGTGCTCGGCTGAATGGAACAGGCGCATGCCGCCATGCTAGCCCAGCACGCGGCTCGATGATCGCGGGGAACCTCAGGCGCTGCTACGGGTCTGAATCAGCCGCCACCGGTATGCAGGCAATTCTTCCGCTTGCGGCCCCGTGCCTTTATAGTATGCCCCGCCCACAACCCAATCAGGATGTTGCCGATGACCCGTACGTCGCTGTCGAACACGATCCGTCTGTCCCTTGGCCTACTCGCCGTTTCTTGCTGCGCGACTGCGTTTGCGGCACAGGGTGCAGCGCAGACGCAACAGAGGCCGGGCATGTTCTGGGTCGGCGACCTGGACACCAATCACGATGGTCGCATCAGTTCGCAAGAAGCCGCTGCGGCGCCGGCGATCGCGAAGCAGTTCACCTTGCTGGATCTCAACCACGACGGTTCCCTCACGATGTCCGAGGTGCAGGCGTTGTGGGGCCAGCAGATTGCGCAGGGCGAAAAGGCCAGCGAAGCGGGCCGCGCCGCCGCGTTCGACAAGGCCGACAAGAATCACGATGGCAGACTGACCCTGGACGAGGCCAAGGCCGGCATGCCGCGCGTGGCGACCAACTTCGCGGTACTCGATAGCAAGAAAGCCGGTTATCTGACCAAGGAGCAGGTCGTGGCCGGTGCGAAGATCGCCGCGCAGCAACGCGTCGCCCAGATGCGCCAGCGCAATGCGCAGGCGTTCGCCAAGGCCGATACGAACCGCGACGGCAAGCTGACCCAGGCCGAATTCGCCGCGGCGTTCCCGAAGCTGGCCAGTTCGTTCGCGTTCTACGATGAGAACCACGACGGTTCCATCGCGCCGAGCGAGTTCGCGCTGCCGCCGCGTTGATCCAAAACCGAAAACCCTCAGCGGTGCAACGTACCGCTGAGGGTCAGGATCGTCAGCAGCACGATGATCCCCAGCAACAATAACCGCACCCGCATCACCAGCATCGCGCGGCGGTCGCGCTGGCGCATCACCGGATCGGTCGTCGATACCGGCAAGTACGAATTCGTCCGGACAAATCCCTGCTCGCCGAAACCCTGGCGCGCCGACTCGATCAGTCCGGCCTCGCGCAGCATCTGACGCGCCTTCGGCTGATCCTCGGCCTTGATCACCCACACCTGCGGGTTGTCCCCGGCATTGTCGTTGACGCTGTTGCGATAGCTGAAGGGTCGCCGCCGGTTGCCCTTGTACGAACGATCGTTGCTGACGCGCACCTCGATGCCGGCTTCTTCCAGCATCTTCGCGACCGCTTCGACGTTCTCCAGCCGCGGCGATGTGAATACGCTGCGCACTATGTCGTTTCCCTTGAGGGCTGCATGCGCATCAGGCCTTCCTGCGATGTCGATGCGACCAGCGTTCCCTTCGCGTCGTAGATCATCCCGCGCGCAAACCCGCGCGCGCCCTGCGCGGTCGGGCTGTCGCAGGAATACAGCAGCCATTCGTCCACCCGGAATGGGCGGTGGAACCACATCGCGTGATCCAGGCTCGCCATCAGCACGTTCGGCTGGTAATAGCTGATGCCGTGCGGAAACGTCGCGGTGCCGATCAGGTGGAAGTCCGAGGCGTAGGCGAGCATCGCGCGGTGCAGTTCGGGCGCATCGCCGATGCGTTCGGCGAGACGGAACCAGACCTGCTGGAAAGGCGGGCGCTTGGTCGGATTCAACTCGTCGCGCGGATAGATATGCCGGAATTCGAACGGGCCTTCACGATTAAGCCAGCGCTGCATTTTCGGCGACAAGTGCGCGAGCGTCGCCGCATCCAGGGGCGCCGGGGGCG
>JANXZP010000134.1 GCA_025355485.1 Pseudomonadota bacterium | reverse complement strand
GTAGCTGAGCTTGCAATCAACTTTGGCGTCTGCTGCGGAAGCGCCTTGTGTGGCCGCCATCGCGAGGGCGCAGGTTGTGGCGGCAAGCATTGCATAGAGGGTACGTGTCATCGTTGACTCCTTGTTTGGGCACGGCGTCGGGGGACGCGTAGCCCAGTCTGCACAATGAAGCTGAACGGCGGGGAAAGTGGGCGCGCGGCCTTCAGTGTGGCTTCCGCCGGATGGAGGTGGCAGTGGCGGTGGTCCTGCGTGGAAGCTACTGTCCACCCATCATCGCGATCACCAGCAACTGAAAGGCTGCTTGGCCCAGCTCTCGGCGTAGCGGCGGAGGTTGCGACTGGCGTATCCGCTGCTGTTGCCATAGCCGACGCCGAAATCGCGTTGGCGATGCGGGGCGCGCGACTCGGCGCGGTTGCGGGCGTACGAGTTCGCTGTATCCGCCGAACGCGAGTGCAGGTTGGAAAGTAAGGCGTTCATGACAACTCCGTGGTTTGGTGTGCTGGTAATCTACAACACCAAAGCATGCCCGTCATGGGCCGGAAGTCACGTCCTGAAATCTGCTACGGCCTGGTCACACGGCGGCGGTCGAGCGAGTGGCTGTCAACCGGGCCGGCGCTGCCCGCGTTGTGATGCGCAGTCGCCATTGGCCCGTGATCCCGTGATGGGTTCGGCTAACGTCGCGACCACGATTGCTCGCACTCAACACGAAGGAAACCCACATGGCTAACAGACTGCTTGCCCGCCTCACGACCAGCCTCGTCCTGATCGGCGGCATGGCGACCGCGATCGCATTCGCCCAGAACGCGGATCCGCATCAGCAGGCAATGGATCCGCACCAACACGGCATGGAGGCGCACCGCCACGGCATGATGGATTGGGAAGCGATGGATACCAATCGCGACGGCAAGGTCTCCGCCGCCGAACATGCCGCGTACGCGAAGGCGCAGTTCGAGAAAATGGACGCGAACCACGATGGTTTCCTCACGAAAGAGGAAATGCACGCGCGCATGGAAACGAGAATGAAAGAGCATCGCGCGAAGATGTTCGACCGCATGGACACCAACCATGACGGCATGATCAGCCGCGACGAAATGGAAGCGGCCATGAAACATATGCACGAGATGCATGGCATGCGCGACGACATGCACAAGGACGACATGAAGAAAATGGATGGAATGAAGGACGACGACGATGCGATGGACGGCGAAGACGCGCCGCCTCCGGCGAAATAGTCCGATCGCGCGCGAAGCGCATGCGCGTAGAACCTGACAAGCGCCGCGTCCACTGGACCGGCGCTTTCTTGTTGCACCATACTTGAGCTGCCCGACTCCTGCGGGTCGAGCCAGCCCCCGGCAAGGCGGCTATGGTGCATCCGCCACTGTAGGCGCATATCCTGTCGCTTCAGCGCGGCCGTCCCGCCGCGACAGGGACACCGGATCCATGAGCGACACGCCTCCCGACCGCCTCGCGACCAATCCGCGCAGCCCGCACCACGATGCCGATGTGCTCGCGCGCGGCATCGGCATCCGCTTCAAGGGCGTGGAAAAAACCAATGTCGAGGAATACTGCATCAGCGAGGGCTGGGTTCGGCTGCCGGTGGGCAAGTCGCTGGATCGCCGCGGCAATCCGATGACGATGAAATTCACCGGCGAGGTCGTCGTCTGGTTTCTTGACGCGACAGCGGACGGCGATAGCAAGGGTTGACAGGACATTCGACCTCAAGCGTGTCCGTAACCACCAACCACCCCTCAGGAGTCCGCCATGGAGAACTTCACCCACCTCTGGATGCCCGTCCTCGTCACTGCCGTGCTGGTGTTCATCGCCAGCAGCCTGATCCACATGGTCTTCAAGTGGCATAACTCCGACTTCAAGAAGCTGACCAACGAGGACGACGTGCGCGCATCGCGATGGAACTAGCGAGAAAAAAACTCACCCGCTGCCGTTCGATTCCGTTCCCAGCCGTGTTGCTGATTGTGTATCGAGAAACCAGGCGACGACTTCGCCGGAGAACTTGAGGGTGATTGCATTGCCGCGTCGATCCAGCGATCGGCCGACTGGCAAGCGCACCCAGCCTTCGCTGATGCAATATTCCTCGACATTGGTTTTTTCCTCGCCCTTGAAGCGAATCCCCACCCCGCGCGCAAGCAGGGCGGCGTCGTGGAAGCGACTGCGCGGATCTGTTGCCAGGCGATCTGGAGGAGTGTCGGTCATCGGCTCG
>JANXZP010000087.1 GCA_025355485.1 Pseudomonadota bacterium | reverse complement strand
TTAGGAACCACATGATGAATGGTCAGTTGCGCGGTGGCGCCTGTCAATTACGCGACTCAGCAGGCGTGACGAACGAATGTACACAAATGGTCGATTTGCGACATCCAAATTGATCAACACCGAAGCGTCAATCACTGCTGGCCGGTGCTCCAATCGGGTTCTGACTGGACACTCACGCTGATCACGTGGCGATGACCTTCAATCTCGCGGCTCGATGCCCTCGATATTGCCGTGTTCATCGTGGCGCACCACGCAGATGCGGCTGTCGCGACCGGCGAGGATCTCGCCCTCGTCGAGCTCGAAATACTCGGCGTAATCATCGAGCGTCTGCGCGTCGTGGGCATGGGTGAGGCGCCGCGTCGGCAGCAGCGTCCACAGCAGCAGCAGCGCGCAGGTGCCGAGCAGGGCGATGCTCGAATGCGTGAGCGAAATCGGCGTGATGGTCCGGAACACCTGGATCGCGCCCCTCGCGAGCCCTTCGTGCAATCGGATCACGTGGTAGAGCTTGCGGAACACCGGCAGCCACAACAGGATCCAGAACGCCCACATCGCAGCGGTCACCACGTCCGACAACAGCCTGCGCCGCCAGCTCAGGTCGCTGCGCGCATTGATGATCATCCGCTCACGCATGGCCGTCGACCTCGCCGCGGATTTTTTTCTGCTTCTTCTTGCGCAAGTGCGCGCCGCGATCGGGACTCACCCAGCGCGCGCGCTTGCCTGCATCGCGACCCAGCGCTTTCGGGAAGGCGACCACGGTGGCGAAGATGTTGATCAGCCAGAACACCAGCGGATACCAGATCATCCAGTAGTAGTTGCGGCCCAGGCCAGCGTCGTAATGGCTGTCCAGCCACTTGCTGAACGCAAATTGCAGCAGGCACGTCGTGCCGAGCACCACCCCGCTCCATTGCGGAATCAGCGGCGATCCGACCACGGGCAGCGCGCCGTGCGGAATGACGAACCCCGCCAGCCACAGCATCAGCATCGCGAGCAGCGCATACGACCACACCAAGCTCAGCACGAGTTCGAGCAGCAGCGGCCACAGGTGGTTCTGCGCAGGATGCAGCACGACATCGATGTTCTTCATCAGCACCTGCGCGCCGCCGGTGGCCCAGCGCAGGCGTTGCTTCCACAGTCCGCGCAATGTTTCGGGCATCAGGATCCAGACCAGCGCGCGCGGTTCGAAGCGCACGTCCCAGCCATCGCGCTGCAGCTTCCAGGTGATGTCGATGTCCTCGGTCAGCATGTCCGCGCTCCAGTAGCCGACGTGATGCACCGCCGACTTGCGGAACGCGGTGATCACGCCGGACACAGTGAACAGGCGACCGAAACTGCGCTGCGCGCGCTTGATCATGCCGACGATCGAGGAGAATTCGCCGACCTGCACTTTCCCGAGCAGGGTCGAGCGATTGCGGATGCGCGGATTGCCGGTGACCGCAGCGACATCCGGATCCTCGACGAAATGCCGCACCATCCAGTGCGCGCAATGCGGATCGAGCAACGCATCGCCGTCGATGCAGATCAGATACTCGTGTTTCGCCAGCAGGCTGCCGGCCTGCAATGCCATCGCCTTGCCCTGGTTCTGCGCCAGGTGCACCACGCGCAAGCGCGGATGCTCGCGCACCATGCGATCGAGGATGGTGCCGGTGTTGTCGCGACTGCCGTCGTTGATCGCGATGACCTCGAACTCCGGATAGTCGGTCGCGAGCGCATGCAGCAGGGTTTCCTCCGCGTGCGCGGCTTCGTTGAAGCACGGGATCAAGATGCTGACCGGCGGCGTGCCCGGCAACGGGACCGGCTGGTTGAACGGCGGGTCGTGCCGCTCATAGCGCCAGTAGAACAACGCCGCGCCCATCATCCACAGATACGACATGAACAACGGGTAGTAGTACACGAACCCTTGCAGGCCGAGCCAGACGGTCTTGAGCAGCGCGGTCAGCGTCAGCACGAGTCGGCTGCCTATCGGATAACGGGCACGGGCAGCGGATTGTTCGGTTTGCTGTCGAACACCGGTCGCAACGATGCGGGATTGGGGATGTTCTTGAACACGTTGTCCGGATAGTAGGCGACGTTCTGCACACCCATGGCGTACAGCGTGCGGATCGTATCGGCGATTTCCGGACTCGGGATCGGTGCGTCGTCCTTGCGCCAATCCACCGTCTGCAGCTCCATCACGACCTTGCTGATCGCGCCGGGATGCTCCTTGACCTTGTCGACGAGCTGTTTGTAGAACGCGATCGGATCGGCCGCGTTCTCCATGTACGGCATCGCCATGATCGCGGTGTAATCGTAGTTCGCGAGCGAGTTGTCGAGCGACTGCGAATACCAGACCTCGGCTTTCGGATTGAGCACGACGCTCGCGTACAGGTTGCGCGCGGTACGGATGCCGGGTTGTTCGTCGCGCACGACCTGGGCGAGTTCCTTGGTGAAATTGTCGAGTGCGTTGATCTTCAGGATCGTCCAGCGCCCGAGGTAATCGTCGTTCGCGCGGATCGCCTCGACCGAATCGGGCAGGCCCCATGCCTTGTAGGCCTTGAGCGCCATCGGGCTGGCGTCCTCGTAGTCGGACAGGGTGACGTCGTCGTGGAACAGCACGCCGTCGATCGGCGTCGATCGCGCGAGGTCCTGGTAAATCTCGCGTACCACCGCGCGCGCGCGCGGCGAGAACGGCGACAGCCGCGGATAGCCCATCGCGACATGCCCGGTGCTGGTATTCGGCAGGGTGACGACCATGTCCCTGGCCGCGGGTTCCTTCGCGGGCAATTGCCAAGCGAGCGCCGGCATCCACGCATACACATGGTGAACCGGCGTGCGCGTGGAAATCTGCCAGGCGACGCGATTGAACAGGTCGGCGCGCATCGGCACATGCCGGTTCGGGAAGTACACCGAATCGGCCGCGCCGTTCGCGTCCGGATCCGCGAACGCCTGCAGGTAGACCGTGTTCGCGCCCATCGCGATGATGCGGTCGAGCAGATGGCCGAGGTTGACCTCGGTCTGCTTCGGATCGGGGTCGTAGATGTAGTCGAGGTCGATGTGCATGACCTTGCTGGGGCGATCGTCTTCCTCGTCCTCGGGCCGGTTGCGCAAGTCGATTTCCTGCGCGAGGTCGGCCAGCGACATCGTGCGCTCGAGCAGCGAGCGGCGCAGCCCGTACAGCGGCGTGTTGGCGGTGTTGCCGCCGTCGTCGAGGGTCAGCCCGATCGGCATGCCGAGCTGGGCGGCGATCCTGCGCGTCTCGATGTTGTAGCGTCCGTACGGCCACACGATGATGCGCGGCCCCTTGCCGATGTGCTTCTTGAGCAACTCGTTGTTGCGCTGCAGGTCCTCGCGCACGCGCTTGGCGTAGCTTGCCTCTTCTTCGTACTGTTTCTTTTCCGCGATCCAGCGGCGCGCAGTCGCCGCGGGCTGCAGGTTGCCCTGCGGATTCGACACGATGCCCTCGTGCAGCGCGTAGCTGTGGCTTGCGACTTCGACCAGGCCGCTCCTGGTCATTTCGCGCAATTCGTCCCACGACAGCAGCGCCGTGCGCGGGATCGAACGCCCGTCGAAATTCACCTTGCCGGTTTCGGGAACTTCCATCCAGCTGCCGACCAGCGCGACCACCGCCGGCGCCTTGAACAGCTTGAGGATCGGGAACGCATGCACGTACATCGACTGGTAGCCGTCGTCGAAGGTGATCAGCACGGCCTTGTCCGGCAGCGGTTTCTTGCCCGCGTAATCGGCCAGCACCTCGTTCATGCCGACGAAGTGGAAGCCATTGTTCTTCAGCCAGTCCATCTGCCGCACGAAGTTCGTCGGCGTCACCGTGTACGCAGGTATCAGCGCGTCGTTACCTTCGGCGATTTCGTGATAGCTCAGGATGGTGAGCCTGGGCTGCGGATCGGCCTGCGCGACGCCGACAAGGCACAACGCGAACAGCCAGAGCGTCGCAACGAACAACACGGATGGTTTCGACAAGAATCTGGTTTGCATGGAATGACCGGTAGGCACGCTGCGGCTGCGCAGACTGCCAGTATCGGGCGCGGCGGCCTGCGAACCTAGAACCGAATGATTACGGAATTTTCAGGAACATCCAGCCAGCACCATGCCGCCGATCGTCTGAACGCGGCGCGCTGCGAGATCACGCATGCAATGCGACGCGGTTATCCGGGCCATCGCGCCCTGAAGTCGAGATAAGACGCAAGCACATCGCGCGGCGCTTCGAGTTGCGGGTAGTGGCCGATGCCCGGCAGTTCGGTGATGTCGGGGTGCGCGACCATTTCGCGGTAGCGCCGCACCATGTGCGCACCGGAAACCGGATCGTGGATGCCGTCGATCAGCTTGAGCGGCAGCGATGTCTTTTGCAGCGCACCCACCCAGCGCTCACGCCGCAGCCGTCGTTCCGGCATGTAGCCGACCAGGTTCGGGAAGACCTTCAGGCCATCGTGCATCGTCATCAATTCCCAGAACGCATCGATCAGCGCCCGATCAGGTTGTGTGTCTGGTCCGAAGATGCGGCGCATATTGCGCGCGACGGCATTGCTGTTGGTCAGCCGCGCGATCAGCGGGCCGAGCGGCGACAGCAACAGCTTCTGGATCAGCACCGGCCGATGCGTTTCGGGAAACAGGCCGCCGTTGAGGAAGCACACGCTCGCAAGTTTCGGCCGTTGACCCGGTTCGCCACTTCGCGCGAGCAGCTCCTGCGCGACGGTGTCGCCGTAGTCGTGCGCCAGCACGTGATAGCTACCAATCCCGCGTTCGCGCAGCAACGCTTCGCAAATATCGGCCTGGTCGAGGATCGAATAGTCGTAGTCGATCGGCTTGTCGGAGAAGCCGAAACCGATCAGGTCCAGCGTCAACACGCGATAACGCGCCGCCAGCTCGGGCCACAACGCTTCCCAATCCCACGATGCGGTCGGAAATCCGTGGATCAGCAACAGCGCGGGCGCGTCCGCCGCGCCGCCCTCGCGCCAGAAAATGCGCTGCCCGCGGTGCTTGAAATACGCACCGGCGTTGCGCCAATCTGAAAGGGTCGTGCTCAACTGCGCCAACTCCATCGGTTTCCCTGTCGCGTGAAGCGGCATCATTACACCACCTCGCCCGCAGCGTGCCCCGACGCCCATGCCCACTGGAAGTTGTAGCCGCCGAGCCAGCCGGCGACATCGACGGCCTCGCCGATGAAATACAGTCCGCGCACGCGCCTTGATTCCATTGTGGTTGACGACAGTTCGTCGGCGTCGATACCGCCGAGGGCGACTTCGGCGGTGCGGTAGCCTTCGGTGCCGCTGGCGATCAGCGGCCAGTATTTCAACTGCGCCCGCACAGAGGGGCCAGAGTAAATATCGGATTGAATCGACAATTTACTCCACCCTTTGTTCGATGATCTGTTCCAGAAGCAGGTGGCTCTCCCGGCCCGGTACTTAATGCGAAGTTCATGCGCCGGCGACTACGGTTCCTTGGCGACGCCGGTGATTTCCGGCGCGCCATCCGCAACAAACCCAACAAAAGGAATTGCCATGAAGAATTTTCTAGCCGTCTATCTCGGTTCCGCAGCGGGCATGGACGCGTGGAAGAAGATGGACGACGACCAGCGCAAGCCGAAGGAAGCCTCCGGCATGCAGGCATGGCAGGCATGGGCGCAGGCGAATTCGACGGCAATCGTCGACATGGGCGGTCCGCTCGGCAAGACCAAGCGCATCTCGAAACAGGGCATCGTGGAGGTCCGCAACGAGATGGGCGCCTACACGGTCGTCCAGGCCGAATCGCACGAAGCCGCCGCGAAACTGTTCGAGAACCACCCGCATTTCATGATCTTCCCGGGCGATGCGATCGAGGTGATGGAGCGCCTGCCGATTCCAGGGATGTGAACCACGGCAAGGGACGGAGGTGGTTCTGAAATCAACTGCCTCCGTCCGCCAAGCAGCATCGTTACACCACTTCGCCCGCGGCATGCCCCGATGCCCATGCCCACTGGAAGTTGTAGCCGCCGAGCCAGCCGGTAACGTCGACGGCCTCGCCGATGAAATACAGGCCGGGGACGCGGCGCGATTGCATCGTGGTCGACGACAGTTCGTTGGTGTCGATGCCGCCGAGGGTGACTTCGGCGGTGCGGTAGCCTTCGGTGCCGCTGGCGATCAGCGGCCATTCCTGCAACTGCGCCGCGATCTCGAGCAGTTCGGCATCGCGATACTGGCGCATCGGTTTGTTCGGCAGCCACAACTCGCACAGGCGGATCGCGAATCGTCGCGGCAACGCATCGGCGAGCACGTTCTTGAATTCCGCCGCAGGCCGTTGCGATTGCTGGTCGCGCAGCCATGCGAGCGCATCGCGATCCGGCAGCAGGTCGATGCGCAGGTCGTCGCCCGGTTGCCAGTACGAGGAAATCTGCAGGATCGCCGGACCGCTGATGCCGCGATGGGTGATCAGCATCGCGCCGCGAAAGCTCTTGCCGTTGCAACGCGCCTCGATCGGCAGCGCGACACCGCTCATATCCTGCAGGCGCTCCTGGTGCCTGCCGCTGAGCGTCAATGGCACCAGTCCCGCGCGGGTCGGCAGCACGCTGTGGCCAAACTGCTGCGCGATCGCGTAACCGAAACCGCTAGCACCCATGCTCGGGATCGACAAGCCGCCGCTCGCGATCACCAGCGACGGCGCGTCGAATACGCCGAGCGTGGTGTCGAGCCGGAATCCACCGGCGAGCTGTTGCACGCGCTCGACGCTGCAACTGGTTTCGACCCGCACGCCCGCCGCCGCGCATTCGTCCAGCAGCATGCGCACGATCTGCTTCGATGATTCGTCGCAGAACAGTTGTCCGAGTTCCTTCTCGTGATAGGCGATGCCGTGGCGCTCGACCATCGCGATGAAATCCGCCGGCCTGTAGCGCGCGAGCGCCGACTTGCAGAAATGCGGATTGGCCGAGAGGAAATTCTCCGGCGTGGTGCCGGTATTGGTGAAATTGCAGCGCCCGCCGCCGGACATCAGGATCTTCTTGCCGACCCGGTTGGCGTGTTCGATCACCAGCACGCGCCGCCCGCGCTGGCCGGCAGTGATCGCGCACATCAGCCCGGCCGCGCCGCCGCCGATGATCAGCGCATCGAAAGTTTCGGTCATCTCGCTCATCAATTGCGTTGCGCGTCCTGCATCAGGCACAGCAACGGTAACGGAGTCGGGGGCAGTTGGCGAAGCCCGGCCCTGCGTCACGCCTTGGCGATGCTGCAACTGTGCGTGAAAGCATCGTAGCCGCGGGGAATCGCCAGTCCCTGGAAAAACATGCTTGACATACTGTGCGTTACACAGTACTGTGTGTCCCATGGGTGACTCAGGCGCTTTCGGCAAATTGGAGCTCGAGCTGCGGCGCGGGGTCGTGGTGGTGGCCACGCTCTCGCAATTGCGTGCTCCGCGCTATGGATATGAGCTGCGGCAGGCTCTGGCGGACAAGGGAATGGCTATCGAAGAGGGCACGCTGTATCCGTTGCTGCGCCGCCTCGAAACGCAGGGTTTGCTCAAGAGCGAGTGGAACACCGAAGGCGGGTCGCCGCGGCGTTACTACTCACTGAATGCGGACGGCCGGAAATTGCTGAAGAAGCTCACCGAGTCATGGCAGGGCATGAACAGCGCAATGAATCGACTACTGAAAGAGGACTGACAATGAACGCGAATGAGGTGATCGAATCCTACGTCACCGACGTAGCCGTGCAGTTGCCACGCAAGCAACGCAACGATGTGGCGTTTGAATTGCGCGCATTGATCAACGAAGGATTGCAGGACAAGGCCGACGCCTCCGGGCGCGCCGCCGATGCAGCGATGGCGGTCGAGTTCCTGAATGGTTTTGGTCGGCCCGCGGAAGTGGCCGCGCGCTATCGTCCGACGCTGACCCTCATCGATCCCGCGGACGGGCACGCTTTCCTGCGAGCTGCCGGCATCGGCCTGGCGATCATCTGGATCGGCGGGCTGTTTATGCGCCTGCAGCAACCCATCGGTTCCGGATCGGACTTCCTCAGTGCACTGGGCCAGTGGTGGGGAGCCACGGTGATTGCTTCCCTGTGGTGGCCGGGCCTGTTGGTCGTGAGCTTCGGCGCAACCTCGTGGACCCGTTTCAGGTGGCCGCAAGCCTCGGAATGGAAGCCGCGCGCGGAGGATCGTATCCACGGCAGCCGCGCAACCTTGGTGTTGGGCATTGTAGGCATCCTGTGCGGGACATTCGCGCTCGTCGATCCACACTGGCTGCTGGATTTCTTTTGGGCTGGTCGAGCGGCGCCTGCGGCTTATCGGGCGCTTACATACACCGACACGTTTCTTGGGCGCCAGGCCCTTGTCCTGCTCGTGCTCATCCTGCTCAACGTTCCGCTGTTGCTTGCGGTGATCGCGAAAGGCCGCTGGTCGGCCCTGCTGCGCCGCATGGAAACCGGACTGGGCCTGGCCACTTGCGCCGTGATGGCGTGGACCGTCGTGGACGGTCCGGTGTTCATGGCGCCAGGCAGCGATCGAACGGTCAAGGGTTTCATGGTGCTGATCGTCGCTTTCACGCTGATTTACGACGGCATTAAATTGCACCGGAGCGTGAGGCCAGCCCCGAACCAACAGGGTCAACTTCCGTAGCGGCCAAACGTTGCGCATGTTCACTCAATTCACGTGCCTTGATTAGTGGCCCGACCCTATCGGTGACCACGAAACAGCCACGCGGCAGACGCGATTCACAGGGTATTGCAGAGCCTTCGCGCACCGTTCTAGAAAATTTCGCGCGATTCTTGCTGGGTGATGACCTGCCCATTGGTGGATCCTCGGTCTGCCTACGCGCGGGGGGGTCATGGTCGTCGATACCGAGCCACGACAGAACCGGCTGCTTGCGGCGCTCCCCAACGCCGAATGGGAGCGTTTGTTGCCGCATCTGGAAGCGGTGGCCATGCCGCTCGGCAAGGTGCTTTACGAGTCGGGCGGCAAGTTGGCCCATGTGTACTTTCCGGCGACGTCGATCGTCTCGCTGCTGTACGTGATGGAAAACGGATCGTCGGCCGAGATCGCTGTCGTCGGTCGCGAAGGCATCGTTGGCATTTCGCTGTTCATGGGCGGCAACTCGACGCCGAGCCGCGCGGTCGTGCAGAGCGCTGGGCAGGGTTTCCGGCTGAAGGCGAACATGATGATGCAGGAGTTCGGCCGGGCCGGCCCGTTGCTGCACCTGCTGCTGCGCTACACCCAGGCCCTCATCACCCAGATGGCGCAGACTGCGGTCTGCAACCGGCACCATTCGCTGGACCAGCAGTTGTGCCGCTGGCTGCTGCTGAGTCTGGACCGCCTGCAGTCGAACGAACTGGTGATGACCCAGGAGCTCATCGCCAACATGCTGGGCGTGCGCCGCGAAGGCGTCACCGAAGCTGCCGGCCAACTGCATCGTGCCAGGCTGATCGACTACCAACGCGGCCACATCACCGTGCTCGACCGCGCCGGACTCGAGCGACGTACCTGCGAATGCTATGCCGTGGTCAAGAACGAATACGATCGACTGCTCCCGGCAAGCATTGCGACCTGATCGCTATCAATAGCTCGGTCAACACAATGCCCGATTGCTCGCCGCCGTGCACCAGTGCACGAAGATTTCAACGTGCGCTAGCGAACAGACCCGAGGATACGCGGGGACTAGCCTCGATTTGAGGCCAAGCGCGGCGGGGACTCGACGCGCGAACAATCATGGAGGAACGCTATGACCGAGCTTCGCTATATCCGTCTTCCTACATCGACTGCCAACGAAACGGCCGGCCGCATGGAGACCGGATCGGATCCGTCGATCTCGATCGAGGAAGAGTCCGGCATCAACTACCCGAATACCATTCGCAGCACACGTAACCGTTACCGGGCAATGCCGACGCCGCTAGTAGCACCCGATCCAGAAGGTGTTGTCGTGCGCATCGATAGCCATGACCTGCATTGCCACCCGCGCTACAGCCAACCCGAGGAGTCATCTTGGGGCAAAGTCCAGCATCGCTTTCGTGCCGTGTGGCAACGCATGCGACGTGGCACCCGCGCGAAAGACAACTGATGGTGGCGAACGCGAGCCGATGGCATCGCATGAAGTTCGGGTCAAATGGATATGACCGATGCAGGCCGATAAGGATGTGGGCGAAGGGCGGGGACTGGCGCGAGCTGGTCTCCGCTTTTTTTCGCGGCCGCACTGATTCAAAGCCATACCCCGCTTGATGCAGAACATTGCATGCCAACTGTTTTTCGGAGGATCCAATGAACAAGCAATTCTCTGAAGGAGCCCCGCTTGGACGTCTGTACGACGCGCTGCAGCCCCTGTCGAAGAAGGTTCATCGAGCGTTGGACAGCAAGACAAAAACCGTGTGGACCGATGATCGTGGCTATGTCTTTGCGACGCGTGCAGATCTCCTGCAGGAAATTTCGCCGCACGCTACCATCGGCATTTATGGCCAGCGCACGAAGTTGTCCGTCATCGAAGGCGGCCTGCGTATCGCCTTGCGAAAGCGTGCGCGAACCTGGATCACCGACTGGAATCGAAAGCCGTAGAACAATCCAGACGGGGGATGTATTGTCCTGTTGCGGCTTGGGCAGTCCGCTTGAGTCGAGGCGGATCTATCGATAGCCCATGCATTCCACGCAATCGCCTGTTGAACAACTATTGCAGCATCTGCAGCGATCTGCGTTCGCCTATTTCCAGCACGAAACGAATCCGCTGAACGGGCTGGTGCTCGACAAGACGGCGCCATCGTGGCCGGCCAGCATCGCCGCAACAGGGCTTGCGCTGGCGTCGTATCCGGTCGCGGTCGAGCGTGGATTGATGGCGAAGGACCAGGCGATCGAACGCACGCTCGCGACCTTGCGATTCTTCCGGGACAGCCCGCAGGGCACCGAGCCGGATAGCACCGGCTATCGCGGTTTCTACTACCACTTCCTCGACATGAAGACCGGCCGGCGCGCATGGGAGTGCGAACTGTCGACCGTGGACAGCGCGTTCCTGCTGGCCGGGATGCTGACGGCCGCGGCGTACTTCGCCGATGAGACTGCCGATCAACACGAGATCCGCACGCTGGCGAACGATCTTTATCTGCGCGCCGACTGGCAGTGGGCGCAAACCGGCGGCGATACCCTTTGCCATGGATGGAAACCCGAATCCGGATTCCTGAAATGCCGTTGGCAGGGCTACGACGAGGCGCTGCTGTTGTACACGCTCGCGCTGGGATCGCCCACGCATCCGCTGCCGGCGAGCGCTTACCAGGCATGGTGTTCGACCTACGAGTGGAAGAACTGTTACGACCTGGACTATCTGTACGCGGGACCGTTGTTCATCCATCAGCTGTCGCATGTGTGGATCGATTTTCGCGGCATCCAGGATGCGTTCATGCGTGCCAAGGGCATCGACTATTTCGAGAACAGCCGTCGCGCGACGCACGTGCAGCAACGCTATGCGATCGACAATACACTGGGTTTCGATGGCTACTGCGGACACTGCTGGGGAATCACCGCGAGCGACGGGCCGGGTCCTGCGGTCATGACGATCAACGGGGTCGAACGCCGTTTCTACGATTACGAAGGTCGCGGCGCGCCGTATGGCATCGACGATGGCACGCTGGCGCCGTGGGCGGTGGTCGCGTCGTTGCCGTTCGCGCCGGAGATCGTGTTGCCGGCGATCCATCACTACATGCACACATTGGAATTGCACGACGGCCATCGCTATGGCTTCAAGGCGACCTTCAACTCCACGTTTCACGGCGAGCCAGGCTCGACCTGCGGCTGGATTTCGCCATGGCACTTCGGATTGAATCTCGGCCCGATCGTGTTGATGACCGAGAACCATCGCAGCGGCATGGTCTGGGATTTGATGCGCGGCTGCCGGTACATCGTCGACGGCCTGCGCCGCGCTGGATTCGAGGGCGGATGGCTGGACCCGGCAGGCGGCGGGATTGTCGTACCCGCGCCGCACGCATGACGGCCGTGGCCACGCGGAGATCTATCGCGCAGTGATCCGCCAAGTGTGCTGCACGATCTGCGCATCTTCCTGCGACGGCATCACCCGTACGATTGCCGACCCGATGCCGACACCAAGCCAATCCATGCCTTCGCAGATGGTCCTGTGCGTCGCCGCGTCGTTCTCGCCGATACCGCCGGTAAAAACGAGCATGTCGATCCCGCCCAGAGCCGCGGCCATCGCGCCAATCTGCTTGCGCACCGAATGGCAGAACATCGCGATCGCCAGCCGTGCATCGTCATTCGATGCAGCCGCTGCGCGCAGCTCGCGCATGTCGCCGCTGAGATCGGAAATCCCCTGCATCCCCGATTGGTGATCGATCAGCTCTTCGAGCTGCGCCGCGTCGTAGTGCAACTCGCGCACGAGGTATTCGAGGATGCCAGGATCGATGTCGCCGCAACGCGTGCTCATGATCACCCCGCCGCTCGGGGTCAGCCCCATGCTGGTGTCGATGGATTGTCCCTTCGCAACCGCGGTCACGCTCGCGCCGTGGCCCAGGTGGGCGATCACAAGTCGCGGCGGGAGATCGGCGGCCAGTTGGCGCACGATCGATTCGCACGACAGCCCGTGGAAACCGTAGCGTTCGATGCCCTGCTCGCGCAGAGCGCGAGGGAGCGGCAACGTGCGCGCGATCTCCGGCATGCCCGCATGGAACGCGATGTCCAGGCACGCGACTTGCGGGATGCCGGGAAAGCATTCCTGCGCGGAACGGACCAACGCCAGCGCGGGCGGCACATGCAAGGGCGCGAACACCGCCGCGTCTTCGAGTTGCCTTGTCACCGCCGCGTCAATCAATGCGTGGCGACGACACGCCGGTCCGCCATGGACGATGCGATGGCCAATGGCGGCCGGTGCGGGCATGCGCTGCGCGGCGAGCAGACCGGCGATGCGCTCGACCGCTTCGCGCGGCGTCGCGGTCGGTCGCGCATCGCAATCCAATGCGTTGCCGTCGGCGTCCTTGACGCTGAATGGGCCGCCACGGCCCCCGACCGTGTCGGCCATGCCCGACACGAGCAATCGGTTCGTGCGCGCGTCGACGAGGTACAGGCCGAACTTCAGCGACGACGAGCCCGCGTTCAATGCCAGCACCGGCAGCGAAGATGCGTCGCTCATGTCGACGCGCTCCATTTCCAGTCGCTGATTTCCGGCATGTCGTGGCCATGCTTGTCGATGTACTGCTTGTGCTCGATCAACTTGTCCTTGAGTCGAAGCTTCAGATGGATGCCCTTGTCGCCGGTCCGAGGCAGGCGGTCGACGGCGTCCATCACGAGATGGAAACGATCCAGGTCGTTCAACACCGTCATGTCGAACGGCGTGGTGATGGTGCCCTCCTCCTTGTAGCCGCGGACGTGGATGTTGTCGTGGTTGGTGCGTCGGTAGGTGAGCCGGTGGATCAGCCACGGATAGCCATGGAAAGCGAAGATGACCGGCTTGTCCGTGGTGAAGAGTTCATCGAAATCCATCTCGCTCAAACCATGCGGATGCTCGGAGCGCGGCTGCAATCGCATGAGGTCGACGACGTGGACCACGCGGCTTTTCCGTTCGGGAAGATGCACGCGCAGGATCGAGACGGCGGCCAGTGTCTCCAGCGTGGGTACGTCGCCGCAGCAGGCCATGACGACGTCGGGTGCGGAATCGCCGTCGTTGCTGGCCCACCGCCAGATGCCGACGCCCTCGGTGCAATGCTTGATTGCCGCATCCATCGCCAGCCATTGCGGCGCCGGATGCTTGCCCGCGATCACCACGTTGACGTAATGGCGGCTGCGCAGGCAGTGGTCCATCACCGACAGCAGGCAGTTGGCATCGGGCGGCAGGTACACCCGCACGATCTCGGCTTTCTTGTTGACGATGTGGTCGATGAAACCTGGGTCCTGGTGGGTGAAACCGTTGTGGTCCTGGCGCCAGACGTGCGAAGCGAGCAGGTAGTTCAACGATGCGATCTTCCGCCGCCATGGCAGTTGCGCGCTGACCTTCAGCCATTTCGCGTGCTGGTTGAACATCGAATCGACGATGTGGATGAACGCCTCGTAGCAGTTGAAGAGTCCATGTCGGCCGGTGAGCAGGTAACCCTCGAGCCAGCCCTCGCATTGATGCTCGCTGAGCATCTCGAGCACGCGCCCGCTCGGCGCGAGAAATTCGTCGTTCGGCAAGGTCGCGGCGTCCCATTGGCGCCGGGTCGTCTCGAACAGCGCCTCGAGTCCATTGGACAATGTTTCATCCGGGCCGAAGACGCGGAAATTCCGTTGCTCGCTGTTGCGCTTCGCGACATCGCGCAGGAAAGGTCCAAGCACATGGGTGTCGCCGATGCCGTTCGCTCCCGCCACCGGCACATCGGCTGCATAGTCGCGAAAATCCGGCATGCGCAGGTCGCGCAGCAGGATTCCGCCATTGGCATGCGGATTCGCACCCATGCGCCGCTCGCCTTCAGGCGCAAGCTCGGCGAGGTCGGGTCTCAAGCGACCGCGCTCGTCGAACAGTTCCTCGGGCCGGTAACTCTTCAACCAGTCTTCGAGCAGCTTGAGATGCCCGGGATGTTTCGCAGGATCCGAGATCGGCACCTGGTGCGAACGGAACGTGCCTTCGACCTGTAGGCCATCGACGACCTTCGGCCCAGTCCAACCCTTGGGCGAGTTGAGCACGATCATCGGCCAGCGCGGTCGCACCGTGTTGCTGTTCGTGCGCGCTTCCTGCTGGATGCTCCTGATCTGCTCGATGGCCGTGTCGAGCGTCGCGGCCATTGTTTCATGCATCAGTGCGGGTTCGTGGCCTTCGACGAAATGCGGCGTCCATCCGTAACCACGCAGAAGCTGTTCGAGTTCTTCGCGGGTGATGCGCGCGAGCACCGTCGGGTTGGAAATCTTGTAGCCGTTGAGGTGCAGGATCGGCAGCACCGCACCATCGGTCACCGGGTCGAGAAACTTGTTGGAATGCCACGCCGTCGCCAGCGGTCCGGTTTCCGCCTCGCCATCGCCAACGACGCAAGCGACGACCAGGCCGGGGTTGTCGAACACCGCACCGAACGCATGGCTGAGCGAATAGCCGAGTTCGCCGCCTTCGTGGATCGAACCCGGACACTCAGGCGATGCGTGGCTGGGAATTCCACCAGGAAATGAAAACTGCCTGAAAAGTTTTTGCAGCCCGGCCTCGTCCTGGCTGATATCGGGATATATCTCGCTGTACGTGCCTTCGAGGTAGGTGTTGCCGACGACCGCCGGACCACCGTGTCCGGGACCGGAGACATAGATCATGTCGAGATCGTTTTTCCGGATGACCCGATTCAAGTGGGTATAGATGAAATTTTGCCCGGGAGTCGTGCCCCAGTGTCCGAGCAGCATGTGCTTCACATCCGGGGGCGCCAGCGGTCGCTTCAGCAGCGGATTGTCGTAGAGATAAATCTGCCCGACCGACAGATAGTTCGCCGCACGCCAGTAGGCGTTGATCCGATCGAGTTGTTCTGGTGTGAGTGTGCTGGTTTTCATGGTTGATCTGGTACGTGGACGTGGCGACTTCACGGCGATCTGCAAGGTGTGGTCTGTTCGCTAGCACGCGGTGAGCGCGCCATCGACGATACCCTGCGCCTCGCCAAGAATCCGGCGCAGGTGCGCGTCGTCGCGGAAACTCTCAGCATAGATCTTGTAGATGTCCTCGGTGCCGGATGGCCGCGCGGCGAACCAGCCGTTTTCGCTGCTCACCTTGATGCCGCCGATCGGCGCGTTGTTGCCCGGCGCGCGATCGAGCACGCCGGTGATTTTCTCGCCGGCCAGTTCGGTGCTTTGCACCTGCTGCGCCGACAATTTCGCGAGACTGGTTTTTTGTGCGGCGGTTGCCGGAGCCTCGACGCGATCGGCGTACGCCGTCCCGAATTCATCGGTGAGTTCGGCATACAGCGCGCCCGGATCGCGGCCACGGCGCGCGGTGATCTCGGCCGACAGCAGCGCCGGCACGATGCCGTCCTTGTCGGTCGTCCACACACTGCCATCGCGACGCAGGAACGCCGCGCCCGCGCTTTCCTCGCCGCCGAATCCCAGCGAGCCATGGAACAGTCCTTCGACGAACCACTTGAATCCAACCGGCACCTCGACCAGCTTTCGGCCGAGCCTTGCGGCGACGCGATCAATCATCGCCGTGCTGACGACGGTCTTGCCGACACCTGCGTCCCTGCCCCACTGCGGCCGGTGCTGGAACAGATAGTCGATCGCGACACTGAGGTAGTGGTTCGGCGGCAGCAGGCCGGCGCTGCGGGTCACGATGCCGTGGCGGTCGTGGTCGGTGTCGCAGGCGAAGGCGATGTCGTAACGATCCTTGATCGCGATCAGGCGTTGCATCGCGTAACTCGACGAAGGATCCATGCGGATCCTGCCGTCCCAGTCGAGCGTCATGAAGCCGAATTGCGGATCGACCTGTTCGCTGACGACATCGAGTTCGATCTTGTAGCGTTCGGCAATGCGCGCCCAGTAATGCACGCCGGCGCCACCGAGCGGATCCACGCCCATGCGGATCCCGGAACCGCGGATCGCGTCGAAGTCGATCGCATGGCCGAGATCGGCGACGTAGGTACTGAGGTAATCGTGCGCGCGCGTCGTCGATGCATTTCGCGCCTGCTCGAACGGAAGCCGGCGCACATCCCTGAGACCGGCTTCCAGTGATGCATTCGCGCGATCCTGGATCCAGTTGGTGACGTCGGTATCGGCCGGGCCGCCGTTCGGCGTGTTGTACTTGAAGCCGCCGTTGTCGGGCGGATTGTGCGAAGGCGTGACGACGATGCCGTCGGCAAGCCCGGTCTTGCGACCACGGTTATAGACAAGAATCGCATGCGAGATCGCCGGCGTCGGCGTGTATTCGCCGCCTTGCGAAACAAGAACCTGCACGCCGTTTGCGGCGAGCACTTCCAGCGAAGTCTCGAATGCAGGCGCGGACAGCGCGTGCGTATCGATGCCGATGAACAGCGGGCCGTCGATGCCCTGCTTCGTGCGATACGCGCAGATCGCCTGGGTAATCGCGACGATGTGGTCCTCGTTGAAACTGCCATCGAACGACGAGCCGCGATGCCCCGAGGTTCCGAACGCGACGCGCTGCGCGGGATTCGTCGGGTCCGGTTTCACGTTGTAGTAGGCGTCGACCAGCTTGCCCACATCCACCAATTGCGCGGGTTGCGAGGGTTGACCAGCTGCGCTGTTGAAAGCGCCTGCAAGCGGGCTGATCCGGGTCATCGATCGAACTCCATTCGGTGGTTCTCGCTGCCGTCATGACTTCCCGAGGCAAGCCTTTGCGTCGTCACGTCACGGTCCCGGGCTGGCGATGCCGTATGTCGACGCGATGTTCGCAACCGTCATCGACCAGCTGGATGGAACGCTCGGGTTGTTCGATGCCATCAACCATCACGCTGCCTTCGCTGCCATCAGTCATTTGAGTCACGCTGATCCGATAGACCGCGTTGCCGTAGCAGTACTCCATCGTGTAGGCAGGCCAGTCTGCCGGAATGCAGGGGGCGATGCGCAGGGTGTTCCCCTTGCGCCGCAACCCGAGCAGCGATTCGACGATCAGCCGGTACATCCAGCCCGCGGAGCCGGTGTACCAGGTCCAGCCACCGCGACCGGTATGCGGCGCGACCGCATAGACATCGGCTGCGACCACATAGGGCTCGACTTTGTAGGTAGCAATCGCAGCGGGCGAATCGCCGTGATGGATCGGATTGATCAAGCCCAGAAGTTCCCAGGCCTTCTTCGCGTCGCCCAGTTCGGCGAAAGCCATCGTCGCCCACACCGCGGCGTGCGTGTATTGGCCACCATTTTCGCGCACGCCGGGAACGTAGGCCGCGATGTAGCCCGGATCGTGGTAATCGGCGGCGTGCGTCGCGCTGCGATCGAACGGCGGATCGAGCAGTTGCACGAGCTTCGCATCGGCGCGCACCAGATGGGTATCGAGCGCATCCATCGCCTGCCGTGCACGCAGCGGATCGCCGGCACCGGATAATACCGACCAGCTCTGCGCGATCGAATCGATCGCGCATTCGACATTGCCTGCCGCGCCCAGCGGCGTGCCGTCGTCGAACCATGCGCGCCGGTACCACGCACCATCCCACGCATGCACTTCGATCGCGATGCGCAATGCTTCGGCCTCGACGAGGCATTGCTCGGCGAAACCTGCATCGTCGTGCAGGCGTGCGACTGCGCTGAACTCCATCAGCACGTCGTAGAGGAAGAACGCCAGCCACACGCTCTCGCCCTTGCCTTCTGCGCCGACGCGGTTCATGCCGTCGTTCCAGTCGCCTGATCCGATCAACGGCAGCCCGTGTTCGCCGCGCAACGACAGCCCATGCTCGATCGCGCGGACGCAGTGGCGATACAGGCTGTCGCGCTGCGGCGGGCGCACGGGAAGGTCGTAATACGATTCCTCACCCGCGGCGAGCGCGCGGCCGTCGACCCAGGATATGGTGGCGTTGAGTACGCTGCGATCGCCCGTGACCTCGACATAGCCACTCGTTGCGAATACGAGCCACAGGAAATCGTCGGAACAATGCGTACGCACGCCGCGATCCTGCGGCGGATGCCACCAGTGCTGCACGTCGCCATCGGGGAATTGATGCGCGGCGCAGAGCAGCACATGCGCACGCACCAGTTCGGGCGCCGCATGCACCATCGCGAGCGCGTCCTGCAACTGGTCGCGGAAGCCGAATGCGCCACCGGATTGATAGAAGCCGCTGCGGCCCCAGAAGCGGCATGCGATCACCTGGTACAAGAGCCAGCCGTTGGCGAGCGCATTCACCGCCGCATCCGGCGTGCTGACCTGCACCGTACCCAACGTGCGCCGCCAGTGCGCGTGTACGTCATCGAGCGTCTTTTGCGCGGCCTCGGCATCGCGCGGCCTGCGCACCAGTGCCTGCGCTTCGTCGGCACTGCGCGCTGCGCCGAGGCGGAACACGACGGAATACTCGGCCTCGTCGATCAATGCCACGGTGATGCCGATCGCCGCGCACGGATCCAGGCCCGCGCCGACGCGCCCGGACAATTTCACCCGTCCAGCCGCGGCGGGTTTGCGCAGGCTGCCGTTGCGGCCGATAAATTCGGTACGGTCGCCGGTGACGCTACGGTTCGGCTCATCCACATCGAAGAAGCCGACCCGCCCGGCGAATTCGGTGTTGTACGGATTGCGCCCGAACACCGCACCGGTGTCCTTGTCCTGTTCGGTCACGACGTGCATCAGCGATTTCTCGCGCAAGTCGCCAAACACCCATTCCACGTAGCCGATCACGCTGATGCGGCGCGCACGACCGGACAGGTTCCGCAATTTCAGCACTGCATACTTGATCGGCGCGTCGATCGCGACGTACACCCACAACTCGCTCGCGATGCCGTCCTCGATGTGCTCGTACACGCTGTAGCCGAAACCATGGCGGACGCGATACGCACCCTCGCCGCGACACGGCAACAGCGTCGGCGACCAGACGCGTCCGCTGTCTTCGTCGCGCAGGTAGTACACCTCGCCGCAGGGATCGGTAATCGGATCGTTGTGCCACGGCGTGAGCCGGAACTCGTGCGCGTTCTCGCCCCACGTGTAACCGAGTCCGCTTTCGCTGACCACGCAACCGAATTGCGGATTGGCCAGCACGTTGCACCACGGCGCGGGCGTGGCTTGCCCGGCTTCGATGGTGATGATGTATTCACGACCGTCCTCGGAGAATCCACCGAGACCGTTGTCGTGTTGCACGGCGATCGGATTAAGCGCAATGACTGGTGATGATTCGTACACGATCTGGCTGGGCACGAATCGCGCCGGCAACGCATCGGTCGGCTTGCGCCGCACGACCTGCTCGGCAAGAGTGCCCTGTGCGTCGCTCAGGATCAGGCGCGCGACGGACTGGATCAGGATCCGATCCTCCGTATTCATCTGCTGCGCAGGACGCACGAAAATTCCGCCGGGCTTGTCGATCAGGTTGGCATCGATGCCGGCCGCGATCAGTCCCATGATCTGGTCCTGTAGCGCCTGCCGATAACCGGCGTGATCCTCGTTCCAGATTACCAGGTCGACGTTCAGTCCTTTCAGCCGCCAGTACGCATGCGCCTGCACGATCTGGCGTACCAGGTCGATGTGCGCCGGATCGGCGATTTGCACCAGTACGATCGGCAGGTCGCCGGAAATCGCGTGGCCCCACAGTCCGGACTGGCCGCGCCGATTCTTGATCAATACGCTCGCCTCGGCGCGCAACGCCGGGTTCGCGTGCAGGATCGACCCTGCGAGACGCTCGTAGAGTTGTGCGTCGGACTGGCTCGCGTTGAGCTGGCGGCGCACGACCTGACTGTGCGTCCATGCCAGGTCGAATACGCGATCGGCGAGATGGCGGTCGCGATATTTTTCGATGAGCGCCAGGCAGGCATCACGACTGTCGCCGACGCCGGACACGTAGTCGATGACCGCGATCTGATCGGGTTCCAGCGCGATACGCACGCGGATCGCAACGACGGGGTCGAGTACCGAACCATCGGAATCCGACAACACAGCCGCATCCAAGGCCTGCGGATGCGCAAGATCTCGACCCCTGCCGATGAAACGCGAGCGATCGGTTTCGTAGGAAATCGCCCGGATGTCCGCGCCATGCACGGCGACCAGGTGGAACATCCATGGCGAGCGATCATGTTCGGCCTGCGGTCGGCGATGGCACAGGATCGCCTGTTTCGGGCGCAGCAGTTCGGTCTGCACGAACAGCTTGCTGAAGGCCGGATGCGCCGCGTCGGACGCCGGCGTTGCGAGCACCACTTCGGCGTAGCTGGTCAGTTCAATGGCGCGTCTCGAACGACTGCGATTGGTGATCGTGATACGGCGCAACTCGATGTCGTCCTCCGGCGAGACCACGATCTCGGTGTGTGCGTCGATGCCGTTCTTGCGGCCGCGGAACTCGGCACGCGCGTCGGAAAAGATCGCCTCGTAGCCATCGACGGGTACGCGCGTTGGCTGGTGCGCGACGGACCAGAACGTCCCGCTGTCGGCATCGCGCAGGTAACAGAAACTGCCCATGGCATCGCAGGTCGCATCCTCGCGCCAACGTGTCACCGCCATCTCGCGCAACTGGCTGTATCCACCACCCGCACTGGTCACCATCAGGTTGTAACGGCCGTTGGACAGCATCTGCACAGCCGGCACCGCGTTGTCGGGATTGCTGAAAATGCGCAGCCGCGTTTCCGCCGGATCGGCAATCAGGCCGGCACCGGGTGAATCGGCGATGTGCGGCACGATCACCGCCGTGCGCGGAATGCGTTCCTGCAGCAACAGCATGGTCGCCTGGAAATGGCGATTGGCCGCGAAACGCCGCTGCATCGGGCGGTCGAGCAAGACGTACGCCAGCGACAGCAGGCTCATGCCCTGGTGATGCGCCATGAACGAACGGATCACCGCAGCAGTCTGTCCGCGCGGCAAACGCGCGGGGGTGAAGTCAATCGCTTCGTAGAGTCCGAACGCACCGCCGTAACCAGCAGCGGTCATGCGCTGCAGGTTCGCGCAAGCCTGTTCCGGGGCGACCATCAAGGCCAGCGCAGATGCATACGGCGCGATCACCAGATCTTGGGCAAGGCCGCGTTTCAGTCCGAGCCCGGGCACGCCGAATGCGCGGTACTGGTAGTTGAGCTGGGCGTCGAGCAGGTTGTAGCCCGACTCCGACATGCCCCACGGCACATCGCGCTGGCGACCGTATTCGATCTGTCGCGCGACCGCTGCGCGCATCGTGGTATCGAGCAAGGTGTCGTCGAAGCCAGGCATCACCAGTTGCGGCATCAGGTATTCGAACATCGAGCCGCTCCACGACAGCAGCACGGGTTCTCCATCGGCGCTGGTCAACTGGCGGCCAAGCGCGAACCAGCTCTCCTGCGGTAGTTCGCCCTGCGCGATGGCGATGAAGCTGCACAGCCGCGCTTCGGACGCGAGCAGGTCGTAATAGCCTTCGTCGAGCCGGCGCTCATCGACGTTGTAGCCGATCGACAGCAAGTGCCGCGTGCGGTCGTACAGGAAATCGTATTCCATCTCGGCCAGCTCGCTAGCCAGTTGCGCGAGCCGGTCGAGTTGCCCGATGCGCTCGATCGCGCGGGTCGCAGCGAGTTGCAGCGACGTCGGTTCCGCTTCACCAGAACCGTTCGGCACAGCCGATCCGGTCGCAAGCGCATGGCGCGCGAGTTCGCGCAAGCTCGGCGTTTCGGCAAGACCAACCGGAATGCAAGCGCTCGTTTCGATCCACGGCGCGCACCAGCGCAAATCGACCACGGCATCGCGGCATTGGGTGTGCAAGGCCCGCGCCCAGCCCGATGCCTCGACAGCGTCCTTGGCCATTCCGTTTTCCAACGCTTCGGCCACGACAGTCAGCCGTTGCAGGGCCGCATGCACGTCGCGCAACGTAGCCGGCTGGCACTTGCGTACTGTGTCAAGCGCAGTGCGGAATGCATCGAGTGAATCGTTCGGCGCAATACCGGAGTGTTCGCACAGCACCCCGAACGTGTCGGCGAGCCCATTAAAGACGCGCGGATTCACCAACGGCGCGTCGGACAGCATCGACATTCCCTCGGCCAGCACCAGCAGATGCCCGGCGAGATTGCCGCTGTCCACGGTGGAGACGTAGCGCGGCACGAGCGGCTTCAGTGTTTGGGTGTCGTACCAGTTGTAGAAGTGGCCGCGATGGCGGTCGAGCGAAACCAGCGTATCCAGCGTCGCTGCGCTGCGCTGCAGCAGCGTCGCAGTGTCGATATAGCCGAAATCGTGCGCCGACAGATTCGCGAGCAGCGACAGCCCGATATTGGTCGGCGAGGTGCGGTGCGCGACTGCGTACACGGGATGTTCCTGCACATTATCCGGCGGTAGCCAGTGATCGTCCGGGCCGACATGGCTTTCGAAGAATGCCCAGGTGCGCCGCGCGAGGTGCCCGAGGAAATGCAGTTGATCGACGCCAAGCTCCGGCGCGCGGCGCGGCGGCGTGCGGCTGACCCACCAAGTCAACGCGGGCGCGAACAACCACAGCAACAGGATGGGCGCGGCCACCGGAAGCGTGCCTGGATGCGCATGCCAGACCCATACCGAGACCGTCGTGGCGAACACAGGCGCAAACCACATCGTGCGATACGACGCGGCCAGATCGACCCGCTGGGTGCGTTCGACTTCGCTGGAAGGATCCCATTGCAGCAGGTGACGGCGCGTGACGAACGACCGCCATAGCGTGCGCACGATCGCATCGGTAGCGAACCACGCTTCGTAGGGCAGGCAGGCCAGATGCAGCCCCACCCTCGCGGCATGCCGCCCTGCCGAATCGGCGATGCCTTCGATGTGCATGCGCAGCGGCAACTCGCCGGACTTGCGCAGCAGCGCCGACATCAATGTAGCCAGTGGCGCGATCAGCAACAACGCGAGCAACAACAACGTCCACCACAACGCGTTGTCCAGCGCGACCCAGCCAGCGACCAGCAGCGACAGCAGTGCCGCGGAAACCAGGCTGCGACGCAAGTTCTCGAAGACTTTCCAGCGCGACAGCGCGGACAGCGGATTGCGTTCACGCGATCCGTCCTCGCGACGCACGCGCAAGCGCAACCACGGCAGCAGTTGCCAGTCGCCACGAATCCAGCGATGTCGGCGCGCGACATCGGCGGCATACCGCGCCGGATAGTCTTCGTACAACTGCGCATCGCTCACCAGGCCAGAGCGCGCATAACAGCCTTCCAGCAAGTCATGGCTGAGGATCGCGTTGTCGGGAAAGCGACCGCCCAACGCACGCTCGAACGCTTCGACTTCGTACACGCCCTTGCCGATGAACGATCCTTCGCCGAACAAGTCCTGGTAAACGTCCGATATGGCGCGCGTGTAGGGATCGATGCCCGGTTCCTGGCCGAACCACCGTGCATATCGCGAACGCTGCGCACCCGACACGCTCGTGCCAACGCGCGGTTGCAGGATGCCATAGCCACCCGTTATTCGATCGCCGCGTTCGTCCCAGCGCGCGCGATTGAGCGGATGCGCGAGAGTACCCACGAATTCCAGTGCGACATCGCGTGGCAAGCCGGTATCGGTGTCGAGGGTGATGACGTAACGCACGTTGCCGAGAACGCGCACGTCGCCCTCGATCAGCGCGAACGCCGAGTTATCGCCTTTGCGCAACAATGCATTGAGATCGCCAAGCTTGCCGCGCTTGCGCTCGCGGCCCATCCAGGTCCGCTCGCGTTCATTCCACAAGCGCGGGCGATGCAGCAGGAAGAAACAATCCTCGCCAGCCGCATCGGCGTATTGGTTGTTGAGCTCGGCGATACGCTGCTGCGCCAGTTGCAGCACCGCTGCATCGTCCGGCAAGGTCTGATGCGAAGCGTCGAAAAAATCGGTAAGCAACGCGAAATGGATGTTCGGCCCGCGGTTGGCGAGGAATCGCACTTCCAGCGCCTCGACCAGATTCTCCAGACCGACGGCATTGCCCAGCATCGTCGGCACGACAACCAGCGTTCGCGCATGCGATGGCAGGCCTTCGGAATAATCCATGCGGGGCAACGGATACGGCGCGACCAGCAGGGTCGCTGCCCAGTTCACCAGCGCCAACGCGAGGTCGCTCGCCGCCAACATGCACGGCAGCACGAACAGCCACAACGGCCAGCCAGGCCACCCGTCCGCATACAGCTGCCATAGCAACGCGGCGGCGGTCACGAGCGTGAGCAATCCGATCGGCGCCAAGAACGTCCACAACGGCACGCGTCCTGACTGACGGTGCGGCCGCAACCGCAGTCGTGCGCGGAGCGCGATATCGCCCTGCAATTGCGGCAGCCCATCGCCGATCAGATAGTGGCCGACATGCGCGGCGACCGCATCCTCGCCTTGTCCGGCCATGCCCCTGTACGCAAGCAACACCGCCTGCCGCGCGACCTGCGCTTCGGACATCGCGCTACGCCTTGCGAGGGCTTCGATAACGTGCCGGTAGCGGTCGCGCGTCGCGAAATCCATCTGCGCGTAAACACCATTTGGATCATCGCGCAGCGCCTGTTCGACCACGCTCATGGTCTCGACGAATTCGCGCCAGTCCATCGCCGACAGGTAACGCAGGCTGCCGATACTGTTGCTGATCGATACCTGGTCGGCGGCCTGCTGCTGGTTCTCGGCCTGCACCAGTTGCTCGATGGTCTGCCCCGATTCGCCCAACCATTGCTCGATCCATGTCAATGGCAGCGCCAGCGCCGAACTGTGTCCCTGCAATCGGCGCGCAAGTTCGGCCACGAACGAACTGGCCTGCGGCGGCTCCGAGCGCGCCATATCGGCGATCACCAGCACGAGGTTCTTGGGATCGGTATCGGCGACCTCGGTCATCCGGTCGGCCCATTCGTCGGCCACGTTGCGGTCGATGCGATCCACGATCACACCGGCGCCGACGCGACGCAGGTTTTCGATCAGCGCGAGCCGCAACATGATCGGAATCGCCCACAACTCGCCGAGCGTGAGCGGCGCGACCGATTGATACGACGCGACGAAATGGCTGAGGCTTTCCGTATCCACGCGGCCGTCGCCGTGCGAGATCGCTTCCAGCGCAATGTCGTAGACGCGCGGGAAACCCGTCGATGGTCCGTCGCTGAGTCGCGGCAACTCGCGACTGTAATTTTTCGGCAGGTGCCGCTTGGCGGTGCGGATTTGTTCTTCGATCAGGTAATAGTTGTCGAGCAGCCATTCGCCAGCAGGCGTGAGTCGTCGGCTCGCCGACACCGCCTCGGTCAGCAGGTCGCAGGCCCGCGCCAGCAATTGCTCGTTCGACGACAGCCGCGCGAGCAGCAGGTCGACCGCGCGGCCTTTGCCGATCTTGTGCGAACGCGCCAACGCGCGGCCGTGGCGCTCCATCTGGTCGGCGCTGAACAATTCCGAGCGCAGCGGCAATTCGTGCGCCGCGTCCTCGCGCGTCGGACGGCTGCCGCGCAACACGCTGCGCAGGCGTAGCCATGATTCGAGGATCGCCTCGCGGCCAGCCATCATTTGCCAGCATCCATTCGTGTTGGAATGGTTCCTTCCATCAAGGCGATGGTGTCATGTCGTGGATGTACTGCGGCTGTCATGGGCAAATGCCGGGGCATTCCCCGAATGGCAGGCACCTCGGCCGCAATGCGGCTCGACTCCTTCTCATGCAATCCGCTATTGCGAGGCGCTCGATTCATTTCGCATGGGCATGCTGCCCACGCATTTCGACCTGCTCCCGTGTGGGCCAGCGCACCGACTACGCCCTGCTCCGTGCCTACACTTGAATTGCCATCCATTTCCGCAGCCAGGCTCTCCAGAGGTTTCTCATGGTCATGCAATTTCGCAACAGAGAGGACACCCGTCGCTACGCAGCTGCGGAGGATGCCTTCACATCGGAAGGCGGATATCTGGCGCGTGATAACGACGTGGCGGAGAGCGATTCAGAACCGAGCCACAAAGGCCTCCACATGTTCCGTGATTTCGACTGGACGGGCGGACGCTATGCAGTAGGGATGAATGCTGTGCTGGAGGCTTTCCGCAATGAAGTCAGGCACCGGGTGTGATTGCGCAAGCGCGTCAAAATGCAGATGCCGCACGCCATGATCGCGGTGAACGACTCGGGAAAATCGCTGGGTTCAGCAAGCCGGAAGCCTTCGACCTCAATCAGTATATGAAATCGCTTTGATTGCGCAGAACCTTGCTGCAAGACTGGAGAAGGCGTATGGATCACATGACGATGCTGCAGGCAGCGGTGGTGATCTTCGCAATAGCTGCCGGCGGTGGCTTGCTGATGGCCGGCATCCGATTTTTCGCCAACATTAATCCGCCTGCCTGGATGGCCATGGTGCACGGGCTGCTGGCCGCGTCCGGTCTGACGTTGGCCATTTTTGCCGCCCTTACCGTGGGCGTGCCAGCGTCGGCGCAGCTTGCGATCGTGCTGCTGGTGTTTGCTGCGGCAGGCGGGGCCTTTCTGATTCTCGGTTATCAGTGGAAGCAGCGACTGTTACCGACGACCATCGTAATAGGTCATGCCACTGTGGCCGTGATCGGATTCGGTCTCTTGGCAAAAGCGGCCTTTCTAAGCTGAGGCCGCTTCGACTCGAAGTGCCGGCCATTTGCGGGCAAATGCGCCTGCGGCATCGCTGGACATCCGCTGTCGGCAAGAGCCGGCGCACACGGCGCAATCGGCACCTGACCGTCACGAATGTCGCGTCGTTCGACATTGAGCATAGCCAGACAATCTTCATTGCCGCTGATTCGATGCGTCGTCGCTGCGATTTCGTGCGCTATATATGGCGACTCGACATCGTCGGTGAATCGCCATTGCCTGGATTGGTTGGTGGTGGATCCAGTCAGAACCTAACTCCCCTCAAGCTCAAATTCCCTGCAACAGGGAAATTTGCACGGAATTCTCAAGCATTCCGCTGATTCAGAAGTGCAATCCTCTCTCGTAAGTGAGTTCTGACGCAGTATTCCGGCCTTGAGAAAGACGTTCGGTGCAGGGAATTGAACTAGTAAGTTGCAGGGAAATTTCACGCGTAGCAGGGTGATCCTCTGACGCTTCGATATGCCCTGGCTATCTATACCACCAGGGATGTCTCAGCTCGCGGCCAACCGCGCTCCGCTTTTCGCATCGAAAAAATGCAAACGATGCGGCCTGTGGTGCGAACAGACCGCCTTCTTAATTACGTGCGGGATCAGTAGGATCCAGTTGCATTAAGGAACCAACCCTTGTGGTTGTAGTCGAGCACGGCAAGGTCATCGCTGAACTGGGTGAAGTTGTAGCCGAGGCCGATCCTGAAGTTATCGCCCACATGACGATCCACCCCGACCAGCCAACCCCGACGCGTACTTTGGCTCTCGCGCGTATTCAACCAGCGATATTCCGCCATTGCGTCCCACTTCCACGCCAGATCGTAACGAACCTGCACCACCGCCAATTCGGCCGTGTTGTCGAACCACGGCCCGGTATTTCGGCTCAAGCGGGCTGAACCGACACGCTGTGCCAGTTTGCCGGCCAACTCCCAACGATGACTAGAGCGATAGATGCCTTCGATCGAGAGGATCTGCGAACGCTGGTCGTAATCAGTCAGCGAGTCCTGGCCGAGCGCGCCCAGATCGTAAAGATAGGTGTACTTGCCAAGCACGTTCCAACGATCATTCGCCGCCGGCCGGTAGGCAAAGCCGATGTTGCTCTCGATGAAGCGTGCGTCAGCCTGCGGGCTGTTACGGTCCTGGGTATTGCTGTAGTTCAACCGCCCGGCGACCTGCCAGTCGTTGTTGACCTTGTACATGAAGCGGTTCGTAGAGACCCACTGCTCGCGATCCTCGGCCCCGCTGTCGCGGCGCCACTCGAGCTTGCTGTTCCATTGCAGTGCCGGCGATGTGTGGCCGCCGCTCAGGCTCAGCGCATGGCGATCGACCGCACCTGTGGTTGCATCCAGCTTGCCATCCTGCAAGTTGAATCCAAGGTTCCAGCCCTGTCCGGGATAAAAATCCATGCCGAGTGTGTGGGCAACGCCGCTGGAGTCGCGCGCCTTGAGGAACTGGCTTTCGTTGAACAGGTTGACCTGGCTGGAGATTCGCCAACGCTGACCGAAGGTCAGGCCTGTCGGCTTGCCGGTACCAAACAAGGCATCGCCTGCGGTGGGATCGCTGGAATAGGTGTAACCGGCGTAGAAGGAATGTTGCGGGTTGAGGAAATATTCCGCATTCGCTGTCACCGCGTCACCACGGTTGCCTCTGGTTACCTCGGCTCCCGCGTTGGACAGGCCGCCGAACAGGTAACGTGCGCCCAACGTCACCGCATTGTTGTCGTTGTAGCGGCCGTGATCATCACTCAGAGTCGCCTGGCCGATACCGTAGACATCCAGCGAGGAACCAAAGCGTCGGTCATAGCGCAGCGCTGCAAGTGAACCGGTGGCCGCCACCCCATTGATGGTTTCGGTGACACGCCGCAGTTCGCCACTCAAGGTTGCCTGCGCGGTGGGGCGCCATTCCAGCAATATCAGCGCCTGCTCCAGCCCGTCGTGTCCTCGCATCGCATCGCTGTATCGGCCACTCAGGCGCAAGTTGTCATTGACCTGGCCAGCGAACTCAACACCTGATTCGCGAATTGTCTGGCCCTGATCGGCGCGCGCGACCGAGAAGCCGGAATCCACGTTGCGCCACCAGGCGCCAGCGGCCCAATCATTGCTGGTCCAGCCCAGTTCGTGGAAATTGATCCGCGCCTCGGCGCTGCGGGCATCGCCATCACGCCGGGCACCCGAAGACGCATTGAGCTGGGTGAAACTCAGTCCACCGTTGTCGGAATAGAAAACCGGAGCGTTGGTGGCCTCGCTATGCGCCTGTTCGAGCTTGAGATAGGTGCCGCGGCCAGCCTGAAGAGTCAGATCAAGGCCCCTGAGCCTGTAATCGTCGCCCGACCGATTCTCATCGACGTAGGTACCTCCGATCGCGACGTGGTCGCCCAGCCATGTCTTGCCGCGGAACCCGGCAGTCAGCTGACCCGTGGTCAGGCCAGCGGGGATGTATTCGTAATCCACCAGCAGATGGTTCTCGAAACCATCCAGGGGAGTGTCTCGGATGATGCTTGGAACGTTGTCGCGAACGATCTGGCTCAATGGTCGCGTCAGCAGCAGTCGTCCCTGCAATTCGTCGATCTCGAAGTCGGCGCCACGAGCAAGATCGACCGTAGTCTCGACGCGACCACTGATGCGATCGCGCACTTCAACCACAACGTGCTCGGAACCGCGCAGCAAATCGGTGTGACGCAGGTAGTACAGGCTGCCGCCGGTACCGAGAAATTCGCTATGGCCGAGTGCCGTTTGTGCCTGGGATGCGAAGGCACGCACCTCTTGCTTCGGATCGCCAATCACTGTGGCCGTACGGCTGCGCCAGTTCAACGCCGCACCGTAAAGGCTGCGAATGTATTGCGCATACTCGTTACCGGTCAGGCCAGTCTGGAAATTACCCCAGAGCAACTGGCTCTTGTCCCAATCCACGCGCACATACAGCCGGCCCTGGGTGTCGACATCGCGATACGTGGTCGACGCGTCGCCATAAACCGGATAGTACTGGTCAGGATCCAGACGCCAGAACACGTCGCGCGCATCCGCATCCAGAAAACCATTGAACAAGCCACGTACTTCCTGTTCGTGCGTGTCGGCCTGGGCAGTGATCAGGTATTTACCCTGCACTTTCCCCTTCAAGTAGAAAGCCAGTCGGCCTTCGGACAGAAATTCGTCGTATCGGTCGCCTTGGTTCACCGGCACCACGGCACCACCGACCGCATTTTTCGACAACGTGAGGTCGGCCAGGCCGACCATGAAGAAATATTTCCCGGAGACATCGATATCCAACGGACGGCTCGTGGTCTTGCCTGCTTCGACGATGTCCAGATCGAAGTGGTGGTGGCCGATCGGCAGCAGGAACTCGGCAGCGACGTTGCGCTCGAGATCCACCGGATAGGCTTCGCCGTTGATCTTGAAGTTTGCGTTGCCCGGCAGGTTCTGACCACGGATCCGCACGCGGGATCCGTACACAGGAATGTTCTGCTGGCGCAAGCCATTGCCGATCAGGCTGCTTGCCAGCAACTGGCGATCCAGGATTTCCTGATCGGGCAATCCCTTCAGCGCTACTCCTGCGGAATTCACGATTTGCTGCTGTTGGCGAGCGAGTTCTTCCGAGCGGACCAGATGCAAGACTTGCGGCAGTGTTTCATCGACATCGCCCGCTGCGTCTTCCGCATGCACGATGAAAACCAGATCATCGCCTTCACGGAATTGCTGGGCCGTGCCTGTAGCGCCATCCCATTCGGCGTGCCCGATATTGGCCAATGGAAGGGGCACAGTGGCGAGCAGCTTGACGCGGTCGACGTCTGTAGCGCGATAAATGCGCACCTCGATCCTCGACATGAAAGCCGTGTAATTGCTCGCGCTGGCGAATTGCACCGGGCGCACGATTCGACCTCCTTCGACGGCCGCCAACGAATTGGCCGACACCGTCAGGCTCGGTGATGTCAGCTGCGGATCCTCGGTCGCCCAAATGAGTCCGCCGTTATCCAGACGCACCTGCAGACTTCCGGGCACGGTCGCCTGCGATGTTCCGGTCGGCTTAATCTGGACGACCCGGCCTTGCGGCATCGCTTTTTGAGTCTGGGCGACATCGACAGGGCATGTGCCTCCATCGCATGGCAGTCCGGATGCCTCGGCGGCCAGTACCGGCCCGGCAAGGCTCATTGAGCCAAGCAATGCCATCAACGTGGCATCCAGGATCTTCATCCGTGTTTTCACGGTTGCGCGAAACGCGTTCACTGTTTCGCTCCATCGTCGGCGTTCGTCGGCGTCGGAAACTTGACACCGAAATCGAACCGTACGGGCAAGGCCGGCGTCACGCGTCGGATCAGCGGATTTTCAGTGGTGAAAACGCTGCCCTTCGGCAAGGTCGCTGGATCCACCTTGACGATGAAATTTTGTCCGCGTTCGTTGTTGGACAGATTGAGACCTTCGAAGTGGTAGCGGCCCTCGGCGTCCGTTTCGGACACCAACCCCTCCACCGTTACCAGGCGCACGCCCGGGATTCCGCGCTCGCCCGGATCCTGCCATCCGTTACCGTTGCGGTCTTCGAAAACCTTGCCGAGGATGCGCGACTGGTCGAACACCGGATCGGAGCCCGTGTGGACACGGGCACTGGCGACTGTGCTGACCGGAGCTCCGTTGATGAATGCCTGCGCGGTATTGATCAATTCGCCGCTGCTGATTCCAGCACCGACCCGCATCAGATAGCTCACGGTCGCAGTACCACCGACCGCGACATCGATGCCGGTGATACGTACCGGGTTACCCGGAATCAATACGCCTGCATGGTCGGCGTCATCAACCGTCAGGCTCCCCGGCACGATTTCCAGCCCCGACGCCGGGCTGTCTACAAGTTCCAGGCCATTGGCCGGCAGGTTGCCGATGTTGTGCACCACGATCGTGTAACGGACGAACTGACCCACTGTGACGTTATCGGCATTAGCCTGCTTCTGGATCGTCACCGCTCGCACGGCTTGCAGGATGATGGCGCTGGCCGCCTCGGCATTGTTGACGCTCGACGACTCCGTAGTCGTCGTTGAAATCAGGCTCGAAACCTGGAAACGGCTCAGGTTCGGAGTTGTGAAGCGATACGCCATGCCCAAGCTGGCGCCAGCGGGCAATGTGCCCGGAAGGCCACTGAAGTTCACTACACCCGTAACCGGGTTGTAGGTGAACGTCATGCCGACTGGAATCGCAAGTCCCGCTCGATTAATCGCAGCAACCGGCGCTGGGGTAATTGGTTGGTCGAACACAACTCCGACCAAGCCCACGGGCAACTGCATGGTGTAGACCACATTCGCAGCAGCATCAGGCCCATGGTTGCCAAAGAGCACATTACCCGCGATCGGCTCTCCCACATACCCGAGCGGTGCAATCGATATCAGTGTGTACACATCGGCTATGCCCACCACCGGCGTCACCACCGGCGTCGCTGCGGTCGGACCCGGCACCTGGGTGCTGGTCACGCTGGCGTTGTTGGTCACCGAGCCGGCTGTCACATCGGCCGCGGTCACTGTGTAGGTACCCACCAGCACGCACGTTCCGCCCACCGCCACGCTTGCGCAGGTCTTGGAGTTCGGCGTGATCAGGTTGTCGCTCACCACCACATTGCTCAACACCACGTTGCCGCTGTTGGTCGCCGTCACCGTGTAGGTCAGCACATCCCCCTGGGTCACCGTGCCCGAGCCATCACCATCGGCATTGCCCGTGAG
>JANXZP010000079.1 GCA_025355485.1 Pseudomonadota bacterium | reverse complement strand
CGTCGACAACAGCGCAACCACGCACGAACCCGACGAACGCGTCCGCGCGCTGCATGCCTTCATCGCACAGCTCGACGCGCTGAACCGCGCGCTGATGCTGCTGTACCTCGAAGACCGCAGCTACCGCGAGATCGCCGAGGTGCTCGGCATCACCGAGACCAACGTCGCGACCAAGATCAACCGCCTGAAGCAGCGCATCCGCTCGGGCATATCGGAGACAGGGCCATGACCGGGAGCAATGCAATGGAACTCGACGACATGAAAGCCGCGTGGCAGACGCTGAACCAGCGACTCGAAACGCAGGCCGCGCTGAACCTGCATGTGTTCAGGGAAGGCAAGATCGACCGGATGCAGCGCGGCCTGCGCCCGCTGGTCTGGGGTCAGGCGATCCAGATCGTGATCGGCGCGCTGGTCGCGATCTGGGGCGGCGGATTCTGGGTGGACCACATGGATGTTCCGCACCTGCTGATCGCCGGCCTGCTGGTGCATGCCGCCGGCATTTCGATGATCGCGCTCGGCGCGTTGATGGAGACGTTGATCGCGCGCATCGACTATTCCGCGCCGGTGCTGACGATCCAGCGCCAGCTCGCGCAGCTTCGCAAGGTGTACGTGCGCGGTGGCATGGCGGTCGGCTTGCCGTGGTGGTTCCTGTGGATGCCGTTCCTGATGGTGGCTGGCGGATACGCCGGCGTGGACGTGTACAAGCACGCGCCGTCGGTGATCTGGATCGGCAGCGCGATCGGCGTAGCGGGATTGCTCGCGACATGGGCGTTCATGCGCTGGGCCGGCAAGCGTCCGCAGCTAGCGAAGCGCCTGGAAGATAGCGCGGCGGGCGGCGGCATCAACAAGGCGCAGACGTGCCTCGACGAGATCGCACGCTTTGAGCAGGAGTGATGCCGATCGGTGTATTGGTAGTGACTCACAGCAGTGATGACGCCATGGGCGTGATCGCCGTAACTCAACCGGGTTTGACCACCATCAGCCAGAAAATCGCCAGCACCCCCAGGAACGCCGGCCAGCCCAGGATGAACCAGACGCGCATCAATTGATAATAGCGTTGCGGCAACGGCTCGGATCGCGTAGCCGCTTGCATTGCAAGATCGCGAATCCTGATTTGCATCCACACTACCGGCAGCCAGCACGCGCCAATGATGATGAACAGGATCAGTGCCCACACAATCCAGTGCGTGCTCCATGGTAGTCCCACCCGGTGCACGAGCCACAATCCGCTTGCAAGCTGTGCGATCACGGCCGGCGCAGTGAATATCGCGTCGGCGATCACGACCAGTCGTGCCACGCCAGCGATCACGCGCACATCGCCACGGCAATGCGCCATCCACATGAAAAACGCGATCCCGAGACCCGTCCCTAACAGCATGGTCGAAGACAGAATGTGTATCCACTTCACGACGAGATAGTCCATGGCTATCTTCGATCCAGCAAGACGAACAAGACGAGCAAGGTCGGCAACAGGATCAGGTTCTTGAGCAATCCACCAAGCGGATCGAGCCACAACACGGGCAGCAAGGTACCGAACACCAGCGCGTAAGCCAGCAAGCTGGCCAGCATCGCGACCACAATCTGGCGCATTCGCCAACCCAGTAGCAAAGCCGCCCCCAACGCGATGTCCAGCACACCGCAAGCGCGCGCGAGTTCGACCGGATGCATGCCGCCGAGCACGCTGCCCGCGATCAGCGTTCCGATTTGCATTGAAGAAGCGCGCAGCCCGACGATGCCCGACACGATCCAGACCATGGCCACTGCCACGCGCAGCACAGGAACGATCAGATAGAGTCGTGCATGCCAGCGATCCTGGACATGGCTTGGATGTTCGCTTAACACTTGTTCGAGATTTCGTGGACGAAAGCCGAAGCTTTGATCCAAGCGCATCAGAGCGTCCGCGTCGCAAACGTTGCCACGAACCAGCATCTGCCAGATTGTTGTCCCCATCGGGCCTTTGCCGAAGCGCTCGGCAAACCAGACGCCCATCTTCGCCAACGTCAATGGAACAGGCAGTACGCGCTCGCCATCGATTCGCAGCCAGTGTCGCCAATACAACAAGTACTCACGCAAAGCCATTGGTTCTGGGCCACCTACTTCATAGATGCCGCGCTGCGCAGGAGCAGATTCTGCAATCATCACCACGAGACGTCCGAGATCCTCCGCTTCAATAGGTTGCAAGCGTTGTCTTCCATCACCAGGGATCGGAAGTGCCAAGGGCGTTGCCGCCAACGCACGCAACAACGACGTCCCGCCATACGAGCCGCTCCACGAATACACCACCGAAGGCCGCAGGATCACACTGGCGAGGGGCATTTGCGAGAGCTCTGCATCGAATCGGTGCTTGGACGCGATGAATTCGCCATCGGCGGGTTCCCCGAGCGAAGAAATCTGTACGAAGCAACGCACACTCGACCCCGCGCACGCCTTCGCTACAGCTAGTGGCGCCTGATAGTGGATGACATCGAACCGACCGTCGTCGCGTTCGCGCAGGATGCCGATGGCATTCACCACAACGTCGATGCCGAGCAGGCGGGGTCGCCATATCTCTGGGGCCAGATCGCGCTCGAAATCGCATGAGATCGCATCGGCATCGCCAGACGCCGCATGGCGCACACCACGCACAACGCGGTGGCCGGCTTGACGCAATGCCGCAACCAGGTGCGAGCCGACAAACCCGGGGGCGCCCAGCACAAGGATGGTCAATGGCTTCGTGGTCGGCTCAGTCGTGGCCATGCGCGATCAGAGTAGCAGCAGAGCGCGAAGGCGACTCAGACCTCCCGCGTCGCGCCCGCCGCTTCCAGCGCAGCAAGGTAATTCGCCCAGCGCGTTTCGTGTTCGCGGCCCAGCGTGTACAGCGGGGTCCAGCTGAAGATGCCGCTCGCGTGGCCGTCGTCGAAGCGCAGCAGCACGCCGTAGTGGCCGACCGGTTCGATCGCGGCGATGTTGACGTCGCGCTTGCCGGCGACGAGCACCTTCTGCCCGGGGCCGTGGCCCTGCACTTCGGCGCTCGGCGATTCCACCCGCAGGTATTCGCAAGGCAGTCGGAACGTTTCGCCGCTGTCGAACGCGACTTCGAGCGCGTGCGATGCGCGATGCAGGACAAGGTTGGTGACGCGCGGCGTGGTCATGCGCGCATTGTCGCAGATGCGATCGCGCTCAGCC
>JANXZP010000069.1 GCA_025355485.1 Pseudomonadota bacterium | reverse complement strand
AGGGTCACGTCGCCGCCGTCATCGACGACCAGCTGCGGGCCAAGGAAGCCGCCCTTGCCGTCGGGGAAGGTCAGCGCGTCGAACGTGCAGTCCCAGTATTCCTCGAGCGTCTCGCCCTTCCACGCGAACACCGGCGTGCCGGTCTTGGCGATCGCGGCGGCGGCGTGGTCCTGGGTCGAGAAGATGTTGCACGACGCCCAGCGCACATCGGCACCGATGTCCTTCAGCGTCTCGATCAGCACTGCGGTCTGGATCGTCATGTGCAAGGACCCGGTCACGCGCACACCCCTGAGCGGCTTGGCGGCGGCGTATTTCTTGCGGATCGACATCAGGCCCGGCATCTCGTGCTCGGCGATATCGAGTTCCTTGCGGCCCCAGTCGGCAAGCGAGAGGTCGGCGACCTTGTGGTCGTGGGTCAGTGATTCTTTGGCGATAGCGTTCATCTGTATGGACTCCGTTAGTTGATGGTCAGCGCACGAATGTGCGGGCTAACGGGCGCGGTTGTGAAAACCGGGTTCCCTCACCGAGCCTGTTCCCTTGTTCGCGTGCGCGAACCGGGCTTGCAGCGCCCCTCGGCGGGGGGCGATCATTATATCGCGGAATCGCGATGAAAGGATGAATGTCGTTTCGGGCGCCCCGCGCCACTTGCGCGCCCTTGCATGCGGCGAGGATGCCCACACTGAGGCGGTATCCGCCGTCTGGAGTCCCCGCGATGATGACCTTCGTTCTCTGGCTGCTGCTGTTCGTGGTCTGCTGGCCGATCGCGTTGCTGGCGTTGCTGCTGTACCCGATCGTGTGGCTGCTGTTGTTGCCGTTCCGCCTAGTCGGCATTGCCGTCGGTGGCGTGTTCGAATTCCTGCACGCGCTGTTGACCTTGCCGGCGCGCGCGTTGCGCAGGCTGGCCTGAAAAAAAACGGGCCGCATCGCGGCCCGTTTCTCACACCATTGCGTAGAACTCAGTCGCGTTCGACCGGCCGCGAATCCGGATTGCCGTTGTAGCGCCAAGCGACCGGGGCGTGGTCGGGCAGGGCGATCTCGGGCATGCCTTTGGCTTTCAGCGCGGCGTTGGCTTTTTGCAGGTCGCCGGACTGCAGGTTGGCGAATTCCTTCGCGACGTCGTCGAGTTCGCGTCCCAGCGCGTCGGTGTACGCGACCAGGGTCGCGGCCGGTTTGCCCTCGTAGGCCATGATGCCGCCGTAGAGGCCGTCCATGTGTTCGCGCAGGCGCTCCTCGCCGGTGATCGCGCCGCCTTCCTTGGTCGCGACGATTTCCTTGCGGATGCTGTCGGCCTTCGCCGACAACGCTGTCAGTTGTGCGCGCAATGCGTCGTTCGCGGGCAGTTTCGCCGCATCGGCGGCGGCCGCCGCGCGAACGGCTTGGATGCGCGCGACCAGGTCGCTCATCCGACCGAACATGCCGTGCACTTTCATCGCGGCGTCGAACTGTTCCTTGCGATCGGCCGCGGTGATGCCCGCGCGCGGATCGAGTCCGAGCGTGACCTTGGTCTCGTAGGTGTGCTCGCCCTTGGTCATGCGCACCGTGTAGGTGCCGGGCGGTACACGCGGGCCCTGGGTGCTGTTGCCGGCGATCGAGGCGGCCGGCGGAACCAGCGGCGGCTTGACGTTTTCCGACCAGGTCACGCGGTTGATGCCGCGGCGCTTGCTCGCGGGCAGCGATTCGATGAGCTTGCCATCGCCGTCCAGCACGTCCAGCGCGAGCTTGCCGAACAGGTGCCGCGCACGCTGGTAGTAGGTGATGGTGACGTCGTCGGACGCATTCTGTCCGGCGTAGCTCGCATCGCCCTCGGGCCAGCCGCCATTGGCGGTGATGCGCTGCTGTTGCGAGCGTCCGGGCAGGAACACCGCATCTGCCTGCAGCGTTTCCGGTTTCAATGCGCGCAGCGGGGTCAGGTCGTCGATGATCCAGATGCCGCGTCCATGGGTGGCGAGTACCAAGTCGTTGTCGCGCGGCTGGATCGCGAGGTCGCGCACCGCGACGGCCGGGAAATCGGTGGGCTTGAACTGCGCCCAGTTCGCGCCGTCGTCGTTCGAGACCCACAACCCGAACTCGGTGCCGACGTAGAGCAGGCCCGGATTGACCGGATCGTTGCGCACGACATGCGCATAACCGCGCAGGCCCTTGCCCTGCGCCGCATTCACCAGCGCTTGCCAGTGCGCGCCGAAATCGGTGGTCTTGTACACCATCGGGGTCATGTCGCCGAAGGTGTGGCGATCGAAGGTCACGTACGCGGTACCGGCATCGAAATGGCTGGCGTCGATGTACGACACCCACGATGCGGACGGTACGTTCGCCCCGGCAATGACGTTGTGCCAGCTCCTGCCGCCGTCGCGGGTGACCTGCACGTTGCCGTCGTCGGTGCCGACCCAGACCACGTTCGCGTCTTTCGGCGATTCGCTGATCGTGTAGATCGTGGTGTGCATCTCGGCCGCGGAGTTGTCCACGGTGATGCCGCCGGATTCTTCCTGTTTCTGCTTGAGCTTGTCATCGGTGGTCAGGTCGGGCGAGATGCGATCCCAGCTCTGGCCGTGGTCACGCGAACGGAACAGGAACTGCGCACCGATGTAGATCGTGTCCTTGTTCGTAGGCGACAACGCGATCGGCGTGTTCCAGTTGTAGCGCAGCTTTTCCTTGTAGTTCGCACGCGGCTGGATGTCGCGGTACTGGTGCGTCGCGCGATTCACCCGACCGATGTTGCCGCCCTGCGATTCGGCGTACAGGTACGCCGGATCGGACGGGTCGGCGAACATCCAGAAACCGTCGCCGCCGAACATGTTTTCCCAACGACTGTTGGTGATGCCGCCCGGATACGACGAGTCGCCGACCCACGAGCTGTTGTCCTGCAAGCCGCCGTACACGCGGTACGGATCGTTGTTATCGACGCTCACGTGGTAGAACTGCGACACCGGCAGGTTGCTGGCTTTCCACCACTTGTTGCCGCCATCCTTGGAGAACCACAGGCCGCCGTCGTCGCCGGCGATCACTTTCTTCGGATCGGCAGGATCGATCCACACGTCGTGGAAGTCGCCGTGCGCGCCGCCGCCGACGTTTGCGAAGGTCTTGCCGCCGTCGAGGCTCTGGATCAGCCGCAGGTCGGGCTTGAAGATGCGGTCGGGATTGGTCGGATCGACGATCAGGTTGGCGAAATAGAACGGACGCCACACCATCATCTGGCTGTCGTCGCGGCGATCCCAAGTCTTGCCGCCGTCGTCGGAACGAAACAGCGCGCTCTTGACCGATTCGACGAACGCGTACACCACGCTCGAGTTCGACGGCGCGACCGCGACCGCGATGCGGCCGTAGGGTTTGTTCGGCAAGCCGCCGCCGGTCACTTCGCTCCAGTGCGCGCCACCATCGGCCGAGCGATACAGGCCGCTGCCGGAAGTAGCATCCGCGTTCGCGCCGCCCGAGCGGAAGGTCCAGCCCCTGCGGCGGAAATCCCACAGCGATGCGAACACGACGTTCGGGTTTTTCGCATCCACTGACATGCCGCCGCAACCGGTCGAGGCGTTGCCGCCCTTGAGCACCTGCGTCCAGTTCCTGCCGCCGTCGGTGGTGCGGTACACGCCGCGTTCGGTCGAATCACTCCATAGCTTGCCGGTCACGCAGGCGAGCACGCTGTTGCCGTCGGTCGGGCTGACCGCGATCTTCACGATACGCTCGGAATTCGGCAGGCCAGTGTTCGTCCAGGTCTCGCCGCCGTCGGTCGAGTGGTACACGCCGTTGCCGAACGACACCGAGTTGCGCGTCCATGCCTCGCCGCTGCCGACCCAGACGCTGTCGGTGTTCTGCGGGTCGATCGCGATGCTGCCGATCGATTGCACCGGTTGCTTGTCGAATTTCGGGGTGAAGGTGGTGCCGCCGTCGGTGGATTTCCACACGCCGCCGCTGGCCGCGCCGATATACAGCACGGTGTCGCCGTTCTTGGTGTGCGCGGCCGAGACCGCGGCGATGCGACCGCTCATCGTGGCCGAACCGATGTTGCGGATGCCAAGTCCGGAGATCGTGCCTTGGTCGAACCTGGCTGCGTTCTGCACGGGCGCGGTTGCAGGTGCCGCGGCGAAGGCGGAGCCAGCCGACAATGCAGCGCAGGAGAAAATGCTGGCGATGGTGAGCGCGAGAGATTTCATGGTGGGCTCCGGCTCAGTGCTTGTCAGTGGGGAAAGAGAACATCGCCGCATCGATCGGCTTGTTTGTTTCGGCTTTCTCGAAGTGGATCTGCCCCGCCTCGAACGGGAAGTACACGCCATCGACCTTTTCGTACTCGCCCAGGTCAGTGGTCTGCACCTGCTCCTGGCCGCGGATCATGACGTGGTCGACGGTGCGGATCTCGAGGTAGCTGTCCGGGTCGATATAGATGACCTGGCTGTCGCCGGTCTTGCGCGTCACCCGAAGCTTGTATGCGTCGGTGCCGTCGATGTCCTCGGTGCCGAGGTATTCGACCTTGTTGCCCTTGGCCTTGTAGTCGAGCAGCGGGCCGGCGATGTCAGCCCCGTAGATGAGCTGCTTGTTGTCGTCGGCCGTGGTTTTCTGCGGATCCTTGCGACCCTGGAACGGCTGGATCGCCCAGCCTTCCTTGCCATCCCACGCATTGACCGCGGTCAGGCCCTGCAGGGTGAATTCGAAGCGTATCTTTTCGGACGCCAGTTGGAAGGACTCGATCTTGGCTTCCAGGCCGCCGCCGAGGCGCAGCTTGCCTTCGAGGTGCATCGTGGTGATCGCGCGCAGCTTGTCGGCGCCACCATGGGCGGCGAGGTTCTTGGCGATCAGCTCGTCGGCGGTTGGATTCGAGTTCGGAGCCGCAGATGCGGTGGCGGACAGGCCAGCCAGACCTGCCAACATAAGACAGACACGCAATGACATGATGTTCTCCCCGGATGCGCAACAGTCCCGGCCGCGGGAATCGCGGCGGTAAGTCGATAGCGTCCGCGCAGCTTACGCTTTGGTCTGTCGGGCGGAATAGGGCAAACGTCATACCTGGGAACGGCCGCCGCAAACGACAACGGGCAGCCGAAGCTGCCCGTCGCGGTGGTGCGGGTCGGTGCGTGGATTACTTGCGCGGCTTGAGTCCGGCGGCGGCGCGCAGTTCCTCGGCGCGGTCGGTCCTCTCCCACGAGAACGCGGTCGCGGTGTGCTTCTTGCCGGCGCCATCGGTATAGCTGACCTGCTCGGGCTTGCGGCCGAAGTGACCGTATGCGGCGGTGGACTGGTAGATCGGATGGATCAGGTCGAGCATCTTCACGATGCCGTACGGGCGCAGGTCGAAGTGCTTGCGGATCAGTTTCTCGATCTTGTCGTCGCTGATCGCACCGGTGCCGAACGTGGTCACCGAGATCGAGGTCGGCTCGGCCACGCCGATCGCGTAGCTGACCTGGATTTCGCATTTCTCGGCGAGCCCCGCGGCGACGATGTTCTTCGCCACATAGCGTGCGGCATACGCGGCCGAGCGATCGACCTTCGACGGATCCTTGCCCGAGAACGCACCGCCGCCATGGCGGGCCATGCCGCCGTAGCTGTCGACGATGATCTTGCGGCCGGTCAGGCCGCAGTCGCCCACCGGTCCGCCGATCACGAACTTGCCGGTCGGGTTGATGTGCACCTTGTGCCTGGGCAGCGCCTTCAGCCATTCCTTCGGCAGCACCGGCTTGAGGATGTGCTCGTACACGCCTTCGACCAGGTCCTTGTGCTTGACCGACGGGTCGTGTTGCGTGGACAGCACCACGGCATCGAGGCCGGCGAGCTTGCCGTTGTCGTAGCGCAGGGTGACCTGCGACTTCGCGTCCGGACGCAGCCACGGCAACTTCGAATTCTTCAGCTTGCGGATCTTCGCCTGCTGCTCGACGAGGCGATGCGCGTAGAAAATCGGCGCCGGCATCAGCAGGTCGGTTTCGTCGCAGGCATAGCCGAACATCAGGCCCTGGTCGCCCGCGCCTTGTTCTTCGGGTTTCTTCTTTTTCTTGTCGGTGCCGTCCACGCCCTGGGCGATGTCGGGCGATTGCTTGCCGATCAGGTTCAGCACGCCGCAGGTCGCGCCGTCGAAGCCGACGTCGGACGAGTCGTAGCCGATATCGAGGATCACCTTGCGGGTCAGCGCTTCGAGATCGATCCATGCGCTGGTGGTGATTTCGCCGGCGACGATCGCCACGCCGGTCTTCACCATGGTTTCGCAGGCGACGCGGGCGTTCTTGTCCTGCGCGAGGATCGCGTCGAGGACGGCGTCGGAAATCTGGTCGGCGACCTTGTCCGGGTGGCCTTCGGATACCGATTCGGAGGTGAAGAGGTGGCTGCTCACGGGCTGTATATCCCTCAATGCGGATGAAAGGATGAAACGAAGTTCGGCATCATACATGCCGGCTGCGGAGTATGCACCAGCCCCGTTTATCCGCCGTTACGGCGCACGGCACTGTGGCGACGGACGGCGCGCGTACCCGCTGCTGCCGTGCGACACTGGACGCGGCCAAACGCTGGTCACGGGACGGCGCGATGTACGACGACGACGACGGGACAGGCGGTTCGAGGGTCGACCTGTCGTCGGTACCAGAACCGATGCGCTCGATGCTGCTGAAACAAATCGCGAGGATGCCCGACGCAATGCGCGAACAGTTGTTGCGCGAAGGATCGCCGATGCTCGATCGGGTGATCGCCAAGGCGCGCGCTAGCGCAGGCGCGACGACGGCTGCTTTGCCGGCATCCGCTGCCCGATCCAATGCAGCTCTGGCCGATCCGGTGCACGGCAGCGCCGGTCACGTCCAGACCGTGCGCAACAGTAGCGGTGCGGGTGCGCCGACGCGCATCCAGACCGTCAGCCCCGGCGATCGCACCAGTGGCGGCGCGTGGCTGGTCGCTTTCGTCGTTGCACTGGCGGCGGCCGGCTACTACGCGCTGAACGGTTGAGTTCGACGTGGTCGCGACTGATTCGGCGATGGCGCGCCGCTTTCGAGGATCGAAAGGCTCGCGCCCGCGTACTCGAATCACATGGCTCGCGACCACGGTCGCCGCACTTTTTTTCATGCATGCGGCGTACGCGGCAACGCGCGACACGCAAGCCGAATCAATCGCAAGTCTTGCGCCAGATGCCAATCCGGCTGCGGTTGCGCTCGCCGTGTCGGCCATGCATTGCGCCATCGCCCACGGGCAGGGCGTCCATGCAACGCGACTGGTGCTGATCGACTATTCGTTGCCGTCGTTGCAGCCGCGGCTTTGGGTCTTCGATCTCGAACACACGAAGTTGCTTTACGAGGAATACGTCGCGCACGGCAAGGGCAGCGGCGAGAATTACGCGCAGCGGTTCTCGAATCTCGACGAAAGCCGGGCGACCAGCCTCGGCCTTTTCCTGACCGGAGATACATACGAGGGCCATAACGGCCATTCGTTGCGGCTCGATGGGCTGGAGCCTGGAACCAACGATCACGCAATGCAGCGCGAGATCGTCATGCATGGTGCGGCGTACGTGGATCCGGTGATCGGCAAGACGCAGGGCCGACTTGGCCGCAGTTGGGGCTGCCCGGCGTTGCGCAGGGAAATCGCTGCGCCGCTGATCGATTCGGTGAAGGAGGGAAATTTCGTGTTCGCCTACTACCCGGATCGGAGCTGGCTCCAACACTCGCCATGGTTGCATTGCGAGCGACCCTGACCTATCTGCACCTGCCGGGGATCACTACTTGTTCGGTTCTTGCGCTGCGTTATCCGAATGCGGCGCGGTCGGCGGACGGCCAGTCAGGATCGGATACGGATTGATCGCGGTACCCTGCCACCAGTGTTTTTCCGGACCGAGCACGAAGATCGAGAAATGCAGATGCGGCGCGACGGGGCTGGCATCGCCGCTGCTCCCGACGAAACCGACCAGATCGCCGCGCGCGAGTTGCTTGCCTTCGGCCAGGCCCGGCGCATAGCTGTCCAGATGCGCGTAGTAGTAAGCAAACGTTTCGCTCGGATCGAATTCGTAAACCGTGAACCCACCGCGCACGCTGGTAAAGAGTTTGGCCACCTTGCCGTCGGCTGCCGCGAAGACGCGCGTGCCTCTCGGCGCCATGATGTCGATCGCATCGTGGTTTTTCCCGGCGGCGCGCGCATCGCCGAACGTGTCGGTCAACTGGTTCGCATTGATGCCTTCGACTGGAATCAGCAGCGCTTGAGGCGAAGGCAAGGCTGAAGTCGCTGGATTCGCGACCACGTTCGATTCCACTGGGATGGACGTTGTCGTCGCCACTGGCTGCGACACGACCGATGCGATTGGCATTGCATCTGCGGACGTCGGCGCGGAAGCCGGATTCGATGCCGGCGCGATCACCGCTGTCGACGCTGACTGTGCGGCAGCGTCGTCAACCCCTGGCATGGGCGAGCGCTGCGCCATCAGGAACAACATGGCGAGCGCGCCGCAGATTCCGCCCAGCACGAAGAGCAACACGCTTTTCATGCCCGATCACTCCTGCAGGATCGCCGGCATGCCGGCCGAAACCGACTGCGCCAGTGCGAGTGCGTCCCAGTTGGTCAAGCGGATGCATCCATGCGATTCGGTCTTGCCGATCTTGGATGGCTCGGGCGTGCCATGGATGCCGTAATGCGGCTTCGACAGATCGATCCAGACCATTCCCACCGGGTTGTTGGCTCCGGCGGGCAGCGTGACTTTCACATTGGCCGGATCCGCATCCCAGAACAGCGCCGGGTTGTAGTGGAAAACGGGGTTCTTCGCGACACCGCGGATTTTCCACGCGCCGAGCGGGAGTGGATCGTGTTCGCTACCCATCGATGCCGGATATTGGGCGAGCACCTTGCCAGCCGCATCCACGAGCGACACAGTGGAGTCGGATTTGTCGACCACGACCTGCGCTGCCTTCGGCAGTGCCGAAGTCGGTTCCACGGCCGGCACCACGATCACCACTCCGGCCTGGGTGAATTGCTTGCCGGAGTTGAGCCGTTGCAGCAATTTCGGACTGACATGGAACTGCTCACCCAGTTCCTCGATCGCCGAGGCGTAGCCCAGAGCGGTGAGTTTGGATTTCTCCATGATGTCGGTCGGAATTGGATTGAACGGTCCGGCCACATCGGCATCGGTCAGCGTGTAGTCGACCAGCACGGGCGCGGCGTCGCGATCCAGTGCTGCCCACGTCGCTGCGTCGACCACGCCGGTGGCATCCAGGCCGTTGGCGGCCTGGTATCCGAGGATCGCGACGCGCAGGTTGGATCCGTAGCCGGCGTCGATCTCGCCCGGTGAAAAACGTGCGCGGTCAAGCAACACTTCAACGCGAAGCGTCGCAGCACCCTTCGAACCGGGGCCGACGTTCGCAATCAGTTTGGCGTCGTTGACATGTTCGGCAGTCAGCGGCGTAGAGGTTTTTCGGGTGTGCCTTTTTGATGCGGCTTCGGATGGCGATGCGGACATGACGGCGGTTGTCACGACAAGCGCACACACAATGACGATCGAGGTTTTCATGGCAGCTTCCATGCGGGGTATGGCTGCAAGCTTGCCTCATGGCGCATGAACGCGACCAGTCGGTCGCAATCCTGTCAGTTGCTCAGGCCGCCAGAGCCAAGTCCGATGCGAGCCGGTCGAAATACTCGGCGGTCAAATGCAATTGCGCTTCGGCCGTTTCCGCGCGATTGACCACCGCACGAAACGCGGCGTTTCCGGCGTGGGTGTATTTCGACGCGGTTCCATCCGCGGATGAAAAGCGGCCATCCGGGCTGCACACTTCAACGCTCTTGAGATACCAGCCCAGGTGCTTGCG
>JANXZP010000006.1 GCA_025355485.1 Pseudomonadota bacterium | reverse complement strand
CGCGAACGCGAGGCTGGGCAAGTGTCGTTGTTCGGCGCGAGCAATACGGATGTCGGACTCGGCGTATCGCGCATCGCGCTACCCGATACCGACGACTGGCCGCTGGAGCAGCAACTCGCAGGCGAGTACGCGACGCTAGGTCATTACCTGTCCGGCCATCCGCTCGATCCGCATCGCATCGAGCTCGCAGCGTTGACCGGCTGCACGCTGGCCGATGTCGATCGCATCTGGCGCGAACGCCGCGATCGTCGCGGCGAGGCGCAGGTCGTGCTCGCCGGCATGGTCGGACTCATGCGCAAGCGCGGCGACAGCCAGGCTTTCGTGCAATTCGAGGACGGCTACGGCCAGATCGAGGTGAGCTTCTTCCGCGAGAGCCTCGTCGACTCCGCTGCACTGCTCACGCGCGGCCGCATCCTGCTGATCGACGGCAGCCTGCGCGAAGACGAATACAGCGGCGGCTTCAGCCTGCGCGCAAAACAGTGCTGGGATTTCCAGCAACTGTGCGCACAGCAGGGGCGCCGGCTGTCGTTCAACGCCGACCTGCGCGAACACGAGGCGTTCGCAAAGATCGAAGCCGTGCTCGCACAATTCCGTCCTGGTGGAACACCGCTGCGGCTGTCCGTGCGCACCGCGACCGCAAGCGGCACACTCGATCTCAACGGCAGCCAGTCGGTGCGCGCCGACCCGCAGTTGCTCGGGCGCCTGCGCGCGTTGCCGGGCGTGAGCGATGTGCAGCTTGCGTTGCATAGGCCGTGGTCGAACGAATCGCGTTGACAAGCGTCTAGTGGACGCTTGTGCGATGAGTGAGGGGGAGGCAAGCCGACCGGACGAGCGAATCGCGTTGACAAGCGCTCAGTGGACGCTTGTGCGATGAGTGATGGGAAGGCAAATCCGACCGGAGGAACGAGTCGCGTTGACTCAGGCCCGGCGACGGATCCCCGTGAAGCTTTCCGAACCCTGCCCTTGCGGGCTACCATGCCCACTATCGGGGGCGGAGACTGATGAAAAAGTATCTGGGCAACTATGAAATCGTCGCCGAAATCGGTCGCGGCGGCATGGGCGTGGTCTACAAGGGCTACGAGCCGGCATTGGCGCGCTATGTGGCGATCAAGGAACTGTCGCCGATGCTGGCGCACGATCCCGTCGTGGTCGAGCGATTCCTGCGCGAAGCGCGCTCGATGGCCGCGCTCAACGACCCGCACATCATCCAGATCTATTCCATCGGCCAGGAAAACGACGAACCGTTCTTCGTCATGGAATTCGTCGATGGCGTATCGATCGCCACCCTGCTCAAGCGCGATGGCCGCCTAGGATCCGACGATGCGCTGAAGATCGTGCTCGAAACGGCGCGCGGACTGTCCACGGCGCACGATCGCGGCGTCATCCACCGCGACATCAAGCCGGCCAACCTGATGCTCAACCAGCGCGGCCAGGTGAAGATCGCCGACTTCGGCATCGCCCTGGCCAACCACGACGTGAGCGCCAAGCTGACGAACGCAGGCGATGTGGTCGGCACGGCCGCCTACCTGTCGCCGGAGGTCATGCAAGGCAATCCGGTCGACGCGCGTTCGGAAATTTACGCGGTCGGCATCGTGTTGTTCGAAATGCTGGCAGGACGCACCCCGTTCTCCGAATCCAACGTCTACAAACTCATGCACGAGGTGGTGGAGACGCAAGCCCCGGACGTGCGCGATTTCAACCCGGACATCGATGCCGCGGTTGTCACCATCCTCACCAGGATGCTGGCCAAGGATCCCGCTGAGCGCTACCAGAGCATGCACGAACTGATCGCCGATCTGAAACAGCATCCATTGATCACCGGCGGCGGCGCGATCAAGGTGGCTATCCCACCGCCCGCTGGGACTACGGGAACCATGATCGGCCTGGCCACTCCGATGACGCCCGGCTCCCGTCCGCGCGTCGCGACACCACCGCCCGAAATGGGCAAGCGCCCGTCGACTATCACGCCGACGGTCAACACGCTGAATCAGTCGACAACCTCGCCCGGGGCAGCGGGCAGCGAACCGGCGTCGGATTCGCCGGGTGCGCCGGCCTCCTCGGTGAAATCCCGATGGTCCCCGCTGATCCTTTCCCTGCTCATGTTCCTCGCTGGCGCGACCTGGGCCTTGCGCGGGGAAATATCCGGGATGTTCGGAGCCGGCACCACCCACGTACCGACGACGACCACGAGCGTGTCCGCATCCGGCCCATCGACCACGACCAGCGAGACCATTCCGGTCGTGCCCACGACACCGGTTGCCGCCTACTTTGCAGCCGCCATCGTCACCTTGCTTGCGCTTGCGGCGATGGGTTACTGGTTCGGCGTGCATCGCCGGCGTCGCGTAGAAACCGAAGCCGGCATCCATTCACTGGCCAACATGAAATGGCGCGACTGCATCAGCCTGACGCTCGAAGTGCTGGGCCGAGATGGCTACAAGGAAGAACCCGGATTCAAGCCGACCGGCGATGGCGGCACCGAATTCCTGCTTCTGCGCGGGGATGAACGCGTCCTGTTGGGCTTCAAGCTGGGCACTGCCTATCGTATCGGCGAGGCCAATGTGCGCGAATTCGCCAAAGGTCTCGAAACACAGGGGGCAACGCGGGGCATCCTCCTGACCCTGGGGTCGATCGAGGATTCGGTACGCGATCTCGCCAAGCGCCATTCCATCGACCTGATCGACGGCGCCACCATCTGGCCGAGGGTTCGGCCATTCCTCCCTGCGAACGTCCTCGACCATGTGCGCCTGCAAGTGGCGACCCAGACCAGGAACGGCCTCTGGATCGGCGCCGCCAGCAGTCTCCTGCTGGGCATGGCGACGTTCCTGTTCGCCGGCCAATCGTCCCCGGAAGCCAGCGCCGCCACCGTCGCCACAGCGTCCGTGAGCGCCCACCCAGTGGCCGCGCCGCCACCGGCGGCGGATGCGAGAGCCATTGAGCAGCACATCGCCGCCGCCGAGGCGAAGCGGACCGAAGTCGCGAGCTTGACCGACCAGCAGCGCATCGAGCGTCGCGCTATCGCCGCAAAACAGGTGTCCGCACTCGCCGGGGTCGCCCATGCGGCGTGGCCCACGGACTCGACGATGGAGTTGAGCCTGAAACAGTCCGACGGCACCGATGCGAAGCTGATCGATGATGTCTGCGGCATCCTCAAGCAGTACGAGGAAATCCGGCTGACCCGCCTGCAGATCGACCAGCCGGGCAACCCAGCTGCAACCGTACGTTGGCGGCAGTGCCAATAGCCTCGAAACGGCGTCCGAAACGGCGTCAGAGACACTTGCTCGAGCCGCTTCCACGCAGCCGCTGCCTCGCGCGACTGAGCCCTCAAACTGGAGCCACTGCCCCGCTCCGGCTATCATCCATTCCCCCGCCTCGCGCGGTGTGACCGGATTCTGATGAACCCGAACTTCCTCGATTTCGAACAGCCGATCGCCGACCTGGAAGCCAAGATCCAGGAACTGCGCCATGCCAGCCATGGCCCGGCGGTGAACATCGACGAGGAAGTGCACGGCCTTCAGGAAAAGCTGCGTGCGCGCACGGCCGAGATTTTCCGCAACCTCACCTCGTGGCAGGTGTCGCAGCTCGCGCGGCATCCGGCGCGGCCGTACACGCTCGATTATTTACGGCTGATCTGCGACGAGTTCCACGAGCTCGCGGGCGATCGCGCATTCGCCGACGACGCCGCGATCGTCGGCGGCCTCGCGCGCATCGACGGGCGCAGCGTGATGGTGATCGGCCACCAGAAAGGCCGCGACACGAAAACAAAAATCCGCCGCAATTTCGGCATGCCGCGCCCAGAGGGCTATCGCAAGGCGTTGCGGCTGATGAAGATGGCCGAGCGCTTCGACCTGCCGCTGCTGACTTACATCGACACGCCGGGTGCGTATCCGGGTGTCGGTGCGGAAGAGCGCGGACAATCCGAAGCGATCGCACGCAACCTGCTGGAGATGGCCGAGCTGCGCGTGCCGATCGTGTGCACGGTGACCGGCGAAGGCGGCTCCGGTGGCGCGCTCGCGATCGGCGTCGGCGACCGCACGCTGATGCTCGAATACGCGACCTATTCGGTGATCACGCCCGAAGGCTGCGCGTCGATCCTGTGGAAGTCGCCGGAAAAGGCGAAGGACGCCGCCGAGGCGATGGGCATCACCGCGCCGCGCCTGCTCGAACTCGGACTGATCGACAAGATCATCAAGGAACCGCTCGGCGGCGCACACCGCGATCCACAGGCGATGGCCGAACGGTTGAAAGGCGTGCTGCTGCGGGAGCTCGACAAGCTCGAAGCGATCGATCGCGGTGCACTGCTGGGAAAACGCTACGAGCGGCTGCGCGGTTATGGCGCTTATGAGGCGGCAGCGACCTGATCCACATTCAACGCAGCGACGCGAGTGCGTTCGCTTCGTCTTCCGACAACATCCGCCATTGGCCTTTCGCAAGATCGCCGAGTTGCAGCGATCCAATCGCGACCCTGATCAATCGCAGCACACCGATGTCCTGCGACGCGAGCAGGCGGCGGATCTGGCGGTTGCGGCCTTCATCCAGCACGATTTCCAGCCACGCGTTCTTCGCGCCGTGGCGCAGCAGCGTTGCGGATTTCGCGGACATGCGTTCGCCATCGCAATCGATACCGGCCTTCAATCGCGCGAGCAATGCTTCATCCGGAATGCAATCGACCTGCACGTGATAGGCCTTGTCGGGTCCGCTCGCCGGATCGGCGATGCGCGCGGCCCATTCGGGATCGTTGCAGAACAGCAGCAAACCTTCGCTGGCCTTGTCGAGCCGGCCGACCGGCATCAACCACGGCAACGATGCATCATCGAGGCATTGATACACGGTATCGCGGCCGTGTTCGTCATCGGTCGTCGTGACGAGTCCGCGCGGCTTGTTGAGCATCAGATAGACGCGCGCTTCAGCACCGATATCGCGCCCATCCAGCGCGATGCGATCGCTGCCCTGCAACGTTGGATATTCCGGATCGTGCTGCACGCGGCCGTTCACCGCAACGCGGCCGTCCGCGATCCAGCGCGCGGAGACCATGCGCGATGCGATTCCCATTTTCGAAATCACGCGCGCAAGGCCGTGGCGGCGAACGACCTGCGCATGCGGTGGCGTATGTTCGGGCATTTGCGCAGCATGGCCAAGCGCGAGCGGAAACGCCAGACTAGGCCTGCACGTGCGACCGTCGCGATCCGGCGCATTTCACTCCGAAATCACCGCCTTCCGGCCACACTGCCCGCATGACCACCGACGCATCGGCCACCGCGACCGAACCCAACCTCGCCCAGCGCGTGCTGCGCGGCTTCGTGCGCTGGTTCGACAACGCGGCGGTGGATACCAACGACCTGCGGGCGCTCGATCGCGTGGACTGGGTGCGCGTGGTTCCGTTCCTAGCGTTGCACCTAGCCTGCCTTGGCGTGGTCTGGGTGGGGTTCTCGTGGTTCGCGTTGTGGACGGCGCTGGCGATGTACTGCGTGCGCATGTTCGCGATCACCGCGTTCTATCACCGCTATTTCTCGCATAAAGCGTTCAAGACCTCGCGCGTGCTGCAGTTCGCGTTTGCATTGCTCGGTGCGGCCTCGGTGCAGCGCGGTCCGTTGTGGTGGGCGGCGCACCATCGCAATCACCATCGTCATTCCGATACCGAACACGACCTGCATTCGCCGGTCACACGCAGCCTGTTCTGGAGCCACATGGGCTGGTTCATGTCGCCGCGCGGCTTCGTGACCGAACATGCGAATGTGCCTGACCTGATGAAATATCCCGAACTGCGCTGGCTGGATCGTTACGACCTGCTGGTCCCGGCCGCATTGGCCGCGGTGCTGTTCGTGCTCGGCAAGATCCTCGCGATATACGCGCCCGGCTTGCACACCAGCGGACCGCAATTGCTGGTGTGGGGATTCTTCATTTCGACGATCGTGCTGTTCCACTGCACGGTGACGATCAACTCATTCGCGCACCGCTGGGGTACGCGGCGTTTCGCCACCCGCGACAACAGCCGCAACAACTGGTTTCTGGCGATCATCACGTTCGGCGAGGGCTGGCACAACAACCACCACCATTTCCCCGGATCGGCGCGGCAGGGCTTCCGCTGGTGGGAGTACGACGTGACGTACTATGTGCTCAGGGCCATGGCCGCGATGGGACTGGTGTGGGATCTCAAGCCGCTGCCATTGGCGCTGCGCAATGCGCGCCTGCAATCGCCGCGGTCATGACTGGCGATTGATGCGCCGACGCCGCGCGTGCATGGGGATGCGCGCATCGTATGTCCTTGAGCGGAGACGCGTGATGAGGATCGTTGCATGAAGATCGCCGTTGTCGGCAGCGGCATCGCAGGGCTCGGCGCTGCATGGCTGCTCTCGCGCGAGCACGAGGTGGTGCTGTTCGAGCGCGATTCCCGCCTGGGCGGACACACGCATACACACAAGGTCGCCATCGGCGGTCGCGAGTTCGCGGTGGACACCGGCTTCATCGTCTACAACAACGAGAATTATCCGCTGCTGAAGCGGCTGTTCGACGAACTGCGCGTGGACACCCAGCCGACGAAGATGAGTTTCTCGGTGCAGGACGCGCGCAATGGCCTGGAATACAACACGAGCAGCCTCGGCGGCCTGTTCGTGCAGCCGCGCAACCTGGCCGCACCGAAATACCTGCGCATGCTGCGCGAGATCCGGCGCTTCTATCGCGAGGCGCACCACCTGCTGGAAACCGAAGGCGCCGGCCCGACGCTGGGCGACTACCTGCGCCAACACCGTTACTCACCGCTGTTCATCGAGGACCACCTGATCCCGATGGCCAGCGCGCTGTGGTCGTCGCCATCGGCGCAGATCATGGATTTCCCGGCCAAGTACCTGGTGCGCTTCATGCGCAACCACCGCATGCTGCAGGTCAAGGGACGCCCAGAGTGGCGCACGGTGATCGGCGGTTCGTCGCGCTACATCGACGCGATGCGCCGCGAATGGAAAGTCCAAACGCGCACCGACACCGCAGTGCTGCGCGTGCTGCGCGAGAGCGATCGCGTGCGCATCACGACGAACGCCGGCGAGGAATCCTTTGACCACGTGGTGATGGCCTGCCACAGCGACCATGCGCTGGTACTGCTCGGCGATGCGAGCGAACTCGAGCGCAGCATCCTAGGCGCGATGCCCTACCAGAACAACGACGTGGTACTGCATACCGATGCGCGCATGCTGCCGGCCAACCGCAAGGCGTGGGCGGCGTGGAACGCCTACGTTCCGGCGCAGGAAGGCGCCGCGTGCACGGTGAGTTACTGCATGAACATCCTGCAGTCGCTGGACGCCCCCGAACCGCTGGTGGTGACGCTCAACCGCAGCGCCGATATCGATCCACGCAAGATCATCGCGCGCATGCGCTACCGGCATCCGGTGTACACGCAGGCCAGCATCAAGGCGCAAACCCGCCGCGCCGCGATCAACGGCCTGCGTCGCACTTGGTTCGCCGGCGCTTACTGGCGCAACGGTTTCCATGAAGACGGGCTGCGCACTGCGGTCAGCGTGGCCCACGGGCTGGGCGTGGACTGGTGAACTCGGCGATCTACGAAGGCGTGGTGGACCATCGGCGCTTTGTGCCGCGCGAGCATGCGTTCCGCTATCGCATGTTCATGCTGTATCTCGATCTCGGCGAAATCGATCGCGTTTTCGATGGGCGATGGCTGTGGTCGGTCGGCCGTCGCAACCTCGCCGAATTCCGCCGCAGCGATTACCACGGCGATCCGGCCGTGTCGCTGGATACCGCCGTGCGCGATACCGTCGAGGCGCGCCTTGGTGTGCGCCCGAACGGACCCATCCGCATGCTCGCGCACCTGCGCTACTTAGGGCACTGCTTCAATCCGGTCGTGATCTATTACGGTTACGCGGCCGATGGCTCTACGCTGGACTGGGTGCTGGCCGAGATCAGCAACATCCCGTGGAACGAGCGCCACGCCTACGTCCTGCCGGTATCGGCGGCGGCTACGCACGGCACCACGCATGGCTGGAAATTCCGCAAGGAATTCACCGTGTCGCCGTTCATGCCGC
>JANXZP010000270.1 GCA_025355485.1 Pseudomonadota bacterium | reverse complement strand
GCCGACGAGGATGTCGCCGGCGCGCACTTCGGCACCGATGTACACCACGCCGGACTCGTCGAGGCGACCGAGCGCCTGCTCGGACACGTTCGGGATATCGGCGTGGTGTACATCGGTGCCGAAGTGCGCGCCGGCGACATCCTCGTCGGCAAGGTCACGCCGAAGGGCGAGAGCCAGCTCACGCCGGAAGAGAAACTGTTGCGCGCGATCTTCGGCGAGAAGGCGTCCGATGTGAAGGACAGCTCATTGCGCGTACCGCCCGGCATGGACGGCACCGTGATCGACGTGCAGGTGTTCACCCGCGACGGCATCGAGAAGGACAAGCGCGCCAAGCAGATCGAGGACTCCGAGGTCAAGCGCGTCAAGCAGGATTTCGACGACCAGTTCCGCATCCTCGAAGGCGCGATTTATTCCCGTTTGCGCGGTCAACTCATCGGCAAGGCCGCTAATGGCGGGCCTGCGGGCCTGAAGAAGGGCGCGGCGATCACCGCCGAGTACTTCGACAGCCTCAAGAAGTCCGAGGTGTTCACCCTGCGCATGAAGGACGAGGACGCCGCCGAGCAGCTCGACCGTGCGCAGAAGCAAATCGAGGCGCACCAGAAGGAGTTCGACAAACGCTTCACCGACAAGCGCGCCAAGATCACCGCGGGCGACGACCTCGCCCCGGGCATGCTCAAGATGGTCAAGGTGTACCTCGCCGTGAAGCGCCGCATCCAGCCGGGCGACAAGATGGCCGGTCGCCACGGCAACAAGGGTGTGGTGTCGACCATCGTGCCGGTCGAGGACATGCCGCACATGGCCGATGGCACCACCGTCGACATCGTGCTCAATCCGCTCGGCGTGCCGAGCCGCATGAACATCGGCCAGGTGCTGGAAGTGCATCTGGGCTGGGCCGCGAAAGGCCTCGGCCACAAGATCCAGCGCATGCTCGAAGCGCAGAACAAGATCGCCGACCTGCGCAAGTTCCTCGACCAGATCTACAACCACGACCAGAAATTGCACGGTCAACGCGTCGATCTGGCCGCATTCAACGATGCCGACCTGCTTGAACTCGCGCGCAACCTCACCACCGGCGTGCCGATGGCGACGCCGGTGTTCGATGGCGCGGACGAGGCCGAGATCAAGGCGATGCTCGCGCTTGCGGACTTGCCGACATCCGGTCAGACGCAGTTGTACGACGGTCGCACTGGCGAGGGCTTCGAACGCGAAGTCACGGTGGGCTACATGCACATGCTCAAACTCAACCACCTCGTCGACGATAAGATGCACGCGCGTTCGACCGGACCGTACTCGCTCGTCACCCAGCAGCCGCTGGGCGGCAAGGCGCAGTTCGGCGGCCAGCGCTTCGGCGAGATGGAAGTCTGGGCGCTAGAAGCCTACGGCGCTTCGTACACGTTGCAGGAAATGCTCACCGTCAAGTCCGACGACGTGCAGGGCCGCAACCAGATGTACAAGAACATCGTCGACGGCGAGCACGAGATCACCGCGGGCATGCCCGAGTCGTTCAATGTGCTGGTCAAGGAAATCCGCTCGCTCGCGATCAACATGGAACTCGAGGAACACAGGTAACAGCGCCGGAAGCCGGAACGACGTTCCGGTTTCCCGGTACCGCGCCTGATCCACGACATTCCATGACCGAATCCCGGAGTACAAAATGAAAGACCTATTGAACCTGTTCAACCAGCAGCGCCCGCCGATGGATTTCGACGGCATCAAGATCGCGCTCGCATCGCCCGAGTTGATCCGCTCGTGGTCGTTCGGCGAAGTCAAGAAGCCCGAAACGATCAACTACCGCACCTTCAAGCCCGAGCGCGACGGCTTGTTCTGCGCGGCGATCTTCGGGCCGATCAAGGACTACGAGTGCCTGTGCGGCAAGTACAAGCGCATGAAGCACCGCGGCGTGGTCTGCGAGAAGTGCGGTACCGAAGTCACGCTGGCGAAAGTCCGTCGTGAACGCATGGGCCACATCGAACTGGCGTCGCCGACGGCGCATATCTGGTTCCTCAAGTCGCTGCCTTCGCGCATCGGCCTGATGCTGGACATGACCCTGCGCGACATCGAACGCATCCTGTACTTCGAAGCCTACGTGGTCATCGAGCCGGGCCTGACCCCGCTCGATCGCGGCCAGTTGCTGACCGAAGAGCAGTTCATGACCGCGCGCCAGGAGCACGGCGACGACTTCGAGGCGACGATGGGCGCCGAAGCCGTACTGGAATTGCTCAAGACGATCGACCTGCCAGCCGAACAGATCCGCCTGCGCGAGGAAATCGGTTCCACCAATTCCGAAACCAAGCTCAAGCGCCTGTCCAAGCGCATCAAGCTCGTCGAGGCGTTCCTGTATTCGGGCAACCGCCCGGAGTGGATGGTGCTGACCGTGCTGCCGGTGCTGCCGCCGGATCTGCGTCCGCTGGTGCCGCTGGAAGGCGGCCGTTTCGCGACATCGGACCTCAACGATCTGTACCGTCGAGTGATCAACCGCAACAACCGCCTCAAGCGCCTGCTCGAGCTCAACGCGCCCGACATCATCGTGCGCAACGAGAAGCGCATGTTGCAGGAGTCGGTCGATGCGCTGATGGACAACGGCCGTCGCGGCCGCGCGATCACCGGCACCAACAAGCGCCCGCTGAAATCCTTGGCCGACATGATCAAGGGCAAGCAGGGCCGCTTCCGCCAGAACCTGCTCGGCAAGCGCGTCGATTACTCCGGCCGTTCAGTGATCGTGGTCGGCCCGACCCTGCGCCTGCATGAGTGCGGCCTGCCGAAGAAAATGGCGCTGGAGCTGTTCAAGCCCTTCATCTTCGCCAAGTTGCAACGTCGCGGTTTGGCTACGACCATCAAGGCCGCGAAGAAGCTGGTTGAGCGCGAAGAGACGGAAGTCTGGGACATCCTCGAGGAAGTCATTCGCGAGCATCCGGTCCTGCTCAATCGCGCCCCGACCTTGCATCGTCTGGGCATCCAGGCGTTCGAGCCGGTGTTGATCGAAGGCAAGGCCATCCAGCTGCATCCGCTGGTCTGCACCGCGTTCAACGCCGACTTCGACGGCGACCAGATGGCCGTGCACGTGCCGCTGTCGCGCGAGGCGGTGGCGGAAGCGCGCCAGATCATGCTTTCGACGCGAAACTTGCTTTCGCCGGGATCGGGCGAGCCGATCATCGCGCCGAC
>JANXZP010000252.1 GCA_025355485.1 Pseudomonadota bacterium | reverse complement strand
TGCCTTGCATGATCACCAGAACCGTCAGCGTCGACATGCTCGCGGCGATGCCGATGCCGAGCGTGAGCACCATCAGCGCGGTGAGCACCGGATTCCGGCGCAGGCTGCGAAACCCGAGGCGCAAGTAGTAAGCGAACATGGCGTTCTCCTCAGCCTGCGTTTGCGGAATCGAGCGCGGCACGCTGCGCCGCGTGTTCGGTTGCGCGCAACACCGGTTCGGCGAGAAGGTCGGTGACCTGGCCATCCACGATATGCACGTTGCGCTGCGCGCGCGCGGCCAGCTCCGGGTCGTGCGTGACCATGATGATGGTGGTGCCGCGCGCGTTGATCTCCTCGATCAGTTCCAGCACGCCGCGCGCCATTTGCGAATCGAGGTTGCCGGTCGGCTCGTCGGCGAGCAGCAACTTCGGATCGCCGGCGAGTGCCCGCGCGATCGCGACGCGTTGCTGCTGGCCGCCCGAGAGTTCGGCCGGGTAATGCTTCATGCGCGATGCGAGCCCTACCTGTTCCAGCGCCTGCTCGATCCGGCGCCTGCGATCGGCCGCATTGAAGCCGCGATAACGCAGCGGCACGTCGACGTTGTCGAAAAGGTTCAGGTCCGGGATCAGGTTGAAGCCCTGGAACACGAAACCGATCTTCTCGTTGCGCAGGCGCGAACGCTGGTTGTCGTTCAATCCGCTGACATCGGTACCGTCGAGCAGGAACGTTCCCTCGGTGAATTCCTCGAGCAGGCCGGCGATATTGAGGAACGTGGTCTTGCCCGAACCCGATGGGCCGGTCACGGCGACGAACTCGCCATCGCGCACATGGATGTCGAATCCGCGCAACGCATGCGTCTCGATCATCTCGGTGCGATAGACCTTGCTGAGGTTCTTCATTTGCAACATGGGAGTCTCCTGCTGTCGAGCGAATGGGTGGACGATCAATTGTTGATGCGCACGCGCGGCGCGTCGGCGAAGGTGTCGCTGCCCGCGATCACGACCTGGTCGCCGGGCTTGAGGCCATCGAGGATCTCGACTGATTCGATGCTGGTCGCACCGATCCGGATCGCGCGCTTCTCGGCGATTCCGTCGTGGACCACATACGCTGCGCGGCCGCCGTACTGGTCGACGAACTGGCCGCGATCGACCAGCAGCACATTGGGTTTGTTCTCGATCAGGATGCGTGCGGACACGCGCTGGTTCTGGCGCACGCCCTCGGGTTGTCCGCCTGCGAAGCGCACGCGCGCCTGCACCTGGTGGTCGACGACTTCCGGCGACACCGCGGAAATCGTGCCGCGCAGCGTCGCATTGCCCGCCTGGATGTCCACCGGCATGCCGATGCCGATGTCGTCGGCAAAGGTCTCCGGAACTTCGAGCTCGACTTCCAGCTTCGACAGGTCGACCACCGTCATCAACGCTGCATTCGCCGCGACCACGGTGCGGTCGGCGACTGCGATGTTGCCGATCACGCCATCCACCGGCGCGCGCAGCTGCAGGCCATCGACCTTGCGCTTGATTTCCGCGACCACGACGCGTTGGCGCTGCAATTCGTTGATCTTGGTGTCGAGTTCGAGCCCGGCGTTGCGCCCTTCGAGCACCGCGTCGGCGGCGGCGTGGCGACTGCGGATGTTCGCTGCGTCCACGGCGTCGTCGGCCTTGAGGCAATCGACCCTGGCGAGCGCCTGGCTCGCACAGGCTTTCTGCACGCGTTCGCGATCACGGCTCGCGGCGGTGAGGGTCAACTTGGCTTCATCGGCATCGCGCTGCGCGAGCAGGCGCTGTTTTTCGGCGAGGATGCGTTGCCGTGCGACCTCGTTTTCAAGTTGGCTCAGCGTCGCCGATTCGCTCGCGTAGCTGCTGCTGAGTTCAGGCGATTCGAGCCTGGCCAGCACCTGATCTTTCTTGACGCGATCGCCCGCGTGCACCTGCAGGTCGACGGTCGCGGCGACCGGCGTGTACAGGGTCGGACTGACTGCGGCCACCACGCGGCCGTTCGCACTGGCATCGCGTACCAGCGTGCCGCGCGCGACGGTTGCGATGCGCAGTCGCGTCGCGTCCACCGAGCGCGAGCTCGACAGCCATCCGACGATGCCGAAGACCAGCAGCAGCGCGAGCGCGCCGCCTGCGATGAGCAGCGACCAGCGACGACGGGCAGCCGGTCGCTTGCCGTGGGTGCGGGGGACGTCCTGGCCGGATGTATCGGGGATCATGCGTAGTTGCCCGGTGAGCTCACGGGACAAATTGCACTGATCGTGCCAAGCACAAGTTATTGATTGAATTGGACGGAGCGACTGCAAAGGGTGTCCGATCTGTCCGCCGACTGTCCGCGAGACGGGACTGTCGCGGACAGTGATCGGCCTTGACGATGAAACGGCTAAACTCGCAGCCTCACGTCGCGTCGGCCATCGAACGGGGTTGCAACCATGTGTGGAATCGTCGGAATCAGCGCGCGACGCGACGTCGTCGGCCATCTCATCGCGGGACTCAAGTCGCTCGAATACCGCGGCTACGATTCGGCAGGCATCGCGGTGCTGACCGCGCACGGCGTCGAACGCCTGCGTGCGAAAGGCAAGGTGATCGAGCTTGAATCCCTGCAACACGCGCAGCCGATTGCGGGACATTCAGGCATCGCGCACACACGCTGGGCGACCCACGGCGTGCCCAACACCGATAACGCGCATCCGCATGTGTCGGGCGATGTGTCGGTGGTGCACAACGGCATCATCGAGAACCATGCCGAACTGCGCGCCGAATTGATCGCGCAGGGTTATGTGTTCGCTTCGCAGACCGACACCGAAGTCATCGCGCACCTGATCGAACACCAGCAGCGACAGGGCAAGGACCTGCTCGCCGCGTTGCGGATCGTGCTGCCGCGTTTGCATGGCGCGTATGCACTGGCGGTGATGTCGGCGCGCGAACCG
>JANXZP010000208.1 GCA_025355485.1 Pseudomonadota bacterium | reverse complement strand
CCGCATCGCTCCTTGTGCATGGTCGGCATCGGGCGCGGGCACGGCATCGGGCAATGCGCCGTCGCGCGCGCCGAACGCGAGGATGCGGCCTTCATCGGACGCACGTTCCGCTTGCAATGGCGCGCGCAAAGCCAGCGCATCCAGCGCCGCATACAGCGGCCAGCCGGGGCGCAGCAGTTCGACCGGATCGTAGTGCGCGGCCAGCACGGCCAGGTCCAGCGTCGCCGCATCCGGCACCAGGATTGCCAGGTCGCGCGCGATGCCGTCGGCGAGCGCCGCAGCAGCAGCAGGTTCCAGCGCGGCATGCGCGGCGTGCGCATCCGGGCGCAATTCCAGCGCGAGCGCGCCGAGGCAGGCGTGTTGGGTCAACGGCATCGGCATCTCCGTTTGGAGCGATGGAAGGCTGGACGTACTCTATACGTTCCCCCGCGTGCGAAAGAGTCCATGACCGTCGAGACCACCCCAGCCGCAAGCCAGGCATCCGCCAACTACAAGGATTTCTGGAACGCCAAGGCGCGCACCGCCACCGGCGCGATGATCGCGGTGGACGGCAGCGCCGACGAGGACGTATTGCGACTGACTGGCGCCTACAGCCGGCGACAGGTCGAACTTGCATTGCAGTTGCAACCGACCGACCGCGTGTTCGAGATCGGTTGCGGCGTCGGCCGCATCGGTCGCGAGATCGCGCCGAACGTTGCCGCGTGGCACGGGCTGGATATCTCCGACAACATGGTCGCGGTCGCGCGCGAGCGGCTCGCCGCGTATCCGAACGTGAGCACATCGACGCTGAGCCGCAGCCATCTCGATCCGCTCGCCGATGACAGCATGGACAAGGGCTACTGCGTCGCAGTGTTCATCCACATGGACAAGGAGGATTTCCTTCTGTACCTGCAGGATGTCGCGCGCGTGCTGGTGCCGGGCGGGCTGTTCTATTTCGATACGTGGAACCTCGCGCATCCGGTCGGCTGGCGGCGTTACCACTACGAGGTGATGCAGGCGTCGCGCACCGATCCGCGCGAACGCAAGGATGTCGCACGCAATCAGTTTTGCGTGCCGGAGGAGGTTGCGCTGTACGCGTGCAAGGCCGGTCTTGAAATCGTGCTGACGTTGACCGATTCGCCGTGGGTGCAGATGGTCGTGCGCAAACCCGGTGATGGGCCTGCTGCGGATTTGTCCGCGCATGCCGCGGAAATCGCCTACACGCCACTGTGGACCGAGCTGTTCGACAACACGCTCGACGTGTTGCTCGAAGGTCGCCATCCGCTCGCGATGATCGCGGACCTCGAACACGACACGCGCGGTCCGGAAATCGCGATGTATCGCGCGTGGCTACGCGCACTGTGGAAGGAGAATCCGCAAACCTGGGCTGGCGCGCCATTGCCGCCTGGGGTCAGTGCATGATGGGAGCGGGCAAGATCGGAGCAACAGCATGAGCCTTGCAGACAAACACACCGTCGCGCGCCAGGTCGCCATCCTCGGCGGCGTGCGCATTCCGTTCTGCCGCAACAACACTGCGTACGCCGATGTCGGCAACCTAGGCATGTCGATCCGCACGCTCGGCGCGCTGGTCGAACGCTACGGCCTGCATGGGCAGGTGCTCGGCGAAGTCGCGATGGGTGCGGTGATCAAACATTCGTCCGACTGGAACCTCGGACGCGAAGCCGCGCTGTCGTCGGGCCTGTCGCCGCTCACGCCGGGCATCACCTTGCAACGCGCGTGCGGAACCAGCCTCGACACGATCATCACCGTCGCCAACAAGATCGCGCTGGGGCAGATCGAAGTCGGCATCGGCGGCGGTTCGGACACGACGTCGGACGTGCCGATCGTGTACGGAAAACGACTGCGTGCGCGCATCCTGCAAGCCGCGCGCGGCAAGAGTTTCGGCGACAAGCTGCGCGCGTTTCGTGGTTTCCGCTTCGGTGAACTGAAACCGGACTTCCCGGGCGTGGCCGAGCCGCGCACCGGCAAGTCGATGGGCGATCACTGCGAGATGATGGCCCATCGACTTGCCGGTGCGCGGCTCGGCCACGCCCGGGAAGTCCGGTGTCAGTTCACCGAAGCGGAAACCACGAAACGCGCGCAGCTTGTCGCCGAAACTCTTGCCGCGCGCGGCTTGCAGGA
>JANXZP010000162.1 GCA_025355485.1 Pseudomonadota bacterium | reverse complement strand
GAACGAATGCTCAGGCGGGATGCGTGCCGCGTCAAGCTGCGCAACAGTGTCTTCGCTCGCGTCGCCGCGGATGCGGATTGGATTCTTGTGTGTGGCGTGTACGCATGCGATGCGTTCGCTCAATGATGTTTTTCTGCCGCCCTGTGCGGCAGGATCAAGATCAGCACCGCAATGAGCACGAGCAGGGATGCCGATGCGGTGTAGCGGCTCAATTCCAGGCCACCCTTGGCGTGGGGCTTGTCCAGGAAGTCGCCAACCACGGCGCCGAGCGGTCGGGTCAGGATGAATGCCGCCCAGAATAAAACCGTGTGCGAGATTTTGGTCCAGTAATACATGGCCGCAACGATCGCCAGCATGGCGGTGAAGATCATCGCGCCACCCGTGTAGCCAAGGCCTGCGGTGTCGGCCGTCCAATCGCCCAATGCAGTTCCAAGGGTCTGCGAAAACATGATGGTGACCCAATAGAACACTTCCGATTTCGTGGATCTCACGCTATCCATTGCCACAGTACCTGTGGTCCGATACCAGACGAACAATGAAGCCATCAGCAGGGTGAACAGGATCGACGTGCCGCCGGGGTAACCGACCCCGAGCGATCGATCCACGTAGTCCGCCATCGTCGTGCCGACCGTGGTGGTGGCGACGATCGTCGTCCAGTACAGAAACGGATGGAATTTTTTCGCCTTGATCTGCACGAGGACGGCGGCAACAAAAATAATTCCAAATATCGCCGTTCCAACCAGATAGCCCGTGCCTTTGGCCGCGGCGGTCGTTTCGCCCAGCCATGACATGGTGACGGCATCGCCGCCGGTCTCGCCCAGCGTCGTGGCGAGGATCTTGATGATCCAGAAGCCCAGCGTGATCGCCGGCACCTTGCTGAGCATCTCCTGCTTTTCAGTGTTCATTTGCTTCCTTGCCGGACATCAGAGGCGGAGTCTAGGTGACAGCCCCTTAATGGAGTCTCACATCGCCGAACCATCCGGGTTGCGTTTGAGCATCCATAGCCCGGCCCACAATTTCGCATCCATCTCGTAGCCTTCGGCCATCTTCGCGGCGAGCCAGCGCGGCGCATCGAGGCGCGGAACTTCGTGCACGGTGATGTCTTCGGTTGCATCGCCGCCACCGTCGTTTATTTTCGTAAGTCCAGTCGCGCGCACGAACGCGATGCGTTCGGTGCTCATGCCCGATGAGGTCGGGCCGATCATCAGCACTTCGCAGTGCGCAGGACGCCAGCCGGTTTCTTCTTCCAGTTCGCGCGCGGCGGAGAGCTCGATCGACTCTCCCGCGTCGATGTCGCCGACCAGCCCTGCTGGCATCTCGATGGTGCGCGACTGCAACGGCACGCGGTATTGCTCGACGAACAGGATGTTGTCGTCCGGCGTCAGCGCAACGATGATCGCGGCCATGCCACCGGCGTGCGTGCGTTCGGCGTATTCCCAGTGACCGCGGATTTTCATCCGCAGGTACTTGCCTTCGAAAACCGTGCGGGTGTCGTCGTCGTGTTTCGAGTCGTTCATGTCACGATGCTAACCGGCTTGCACTACTGTTTGCATCAGGGCGCGAGTTCGGCGATGCGCCGGCGCGTCATCGGGCCGATCCGCAGTTGCTCGAACAACTGCTTGAGCGTGGCATCGTCGTGCGGGCCGCGGGTGGCGTCGGTGAAATCGTCGGGCAGCGGCGCATCGAGCGCGATGGTCGCGAGCTGGCGGCAAAGCAGCGCAATCTCGCGATGATCGCGCAGGCGCTGCGCATGCGTGGCCGCGCCGCGCAGGCGCAGGAAAGCGACCTCGGCGTGGCGTTCGAGCAGCGCGTCCAGGCTACCGAAATGCGCGAGCAGGATCGCCGCGGTTTTCGCGCCGATGCCCGGCACGCCGGGAATGTTGTCGACCGCGTCGCCAGTAAGCCCAAGGTAATCGGCGATCTGGTGCGCGTGCACGCCGTAGCGCGCCTTCACGCCGGCGGCGTCCCAGCGCTGGTCGCGTGCGTAATCCCACTGCTCGTCGTCGCCTTGCAGCAATTGCGAGAGATCCTTGTCGGCCGACACGATCACGCCGCGCCGTCCCTGCGCGCGCAGCTTCCGCAACGCGGCGCCGATCAGGTCGTCGGCTTCGTAGCTTGAATCCACCAGCACGCTCAATCCGAGCGCGCGGCATAACGCGGCGCAAAACGCGAATTGCCGTTTCAATTCTTCCGGCGCGGGTTCGCGATTGGCCTTGTAGGCCGGATACAGCGTGTTGCGGAACGAGCTTTCCAGCGATGCGTCGAACGCGACCACGATGTGCTGCGGACGCTGGCGTTCCAGCAGTTCGAGCATGAAGCGCGTGAAGCCGTGCACTGCGTTGACCGGCCAGCCGTCGGCGTCGAGCAGGTCGGGCGGAATCGAATGCCAGGCGCGGAAGATGTACATGCTGGCATCGACAAGATAGGCATCGTTCGAAGCGGCAGTACTGCGGCTCATGGCGGCGACCAGTCGGTCAGCAGGGATGCGGGATCGGGACGCGGACGATCTTCCTGCGGCGCGATGATCGTGCCGATATGGATGAAGCCGAGCACCCGTTCGTTCGCGCCGACGCCGAGCAATTCCAGAATCCGCGGATCGTAAGCCGCCCAACCGGTCAGCCATTGCGCACCGAAGCCGAGTGCATCGGCCGCCTGCAGCAGCGAGAAGCATACGCAACTGCCCGACTGGGTCTGTTCGGATTCGGGAATCTTGTGTCCGGGTGTCAGCGTGGCGATCACCGCGATTACGCACGGTGCGTGGTTGAAGCGCTCGCGTTCCTTGTCGCGCTTGGCCGCCGGGGCATCCGGTTCACGTTCTACAAGTCGAGAGGCCAGTGCATGACCGAGCGCTGCGCGGGCATCGCCGTGAATGCGCAGGAACCGCCACGGTGCCAGCCGGCCGTGGTCGGGCACATGTACCGCGACCTCCAGCATGCGCTGCAGTTGCGCAGCGTCCGGCCCGGGTGCGCCGAGCTGTCGGAAGGGCGTCGAATGGCGGACGCGCAGGTCGTCTATCGGGTTCATGTTGGCGTCGGAATACCGCTCCAAAAGGGGCGATGAAGCGTGCAGGGCATCACGGTTCACTCATTGCAAAATCTCCATAGTCCAGCCAATCTACCCTGAGTCTCTTGCCAACCAGCACGATCAATCAGTACCAACGAATCATACCGAAGCCAGTCCCCCGCGGTGCTTCCATGATCAAGCCAACACCACATCTTTCCGTCGTCGGCGGATTGTCGCAATTGCCGTCGCGCGCCATCCAGTCGGTGCTGGAGCGGCTGCGCCAGACTGTGCTCCAACGCTTGGAACCGATCTGTGCCGAGACCCTGGCAAAGGCCGATGACGCGCTGTTCGACATGGGTCAGAACGTGCGCAGCAGCACCAGCCAGGCCGGCTACTTCGACGCGATGCGCGAGATCCGCCGCGAGCGCGGGCCGATGGAACTGCTGTTCCGCAGCCACATCAACGCCAGCTTCCACGAATTCCAGTCGCCCCCAGGCAGCGCCTCGTCAGCGCCTTCGGCCCAATCGATGAGCCTGTTGGCCGAAGAGGATCTGGAAGAGCAACTAGCCGGCGAGCAGACCGTCGGCACGATCCACCGCCGCTTCAAGCACCTGCTCGAGCCGATCACCGGCGGCCTGGCGCGCATCGCGATCACGATCAACCCGATCTTCGACCAAGCCAACAGCCCGGTCAGCCCCGAGCACCTGACCGGTGCGTTCCGCGCCGCGCTCGGCGGTTTTTCCGCGCCGACCGAGGTCAAGCTGGTGCTGGCCAAGTTGTACGAACGCGAGTTGATGCCGGCGCTGGAAAACCTGTATCCGGAAGTGCACCGCATCCTCGGCGAAGCCGGCTACATTTCCGGCGTCGCGCCGCGCGCGCCGTCGCAACAGGCGCAGCCATCCGGCCATGGCGAGCAGGGAACGCAGCGCGAACACGGTGGCGGCGGCGGTAGTGGCGGCGGCGGTCCTTTGCCGGCCCATTTCTTCGGCTATGGCGGCTACCAGGGTACCGAGAGCGAAGAGAGCGTACTCAACAGCCTGCACGATCTGCTGCTCGCGTGGCGCAAGGTGCAGCGACAGGATTCCGGCATTTACCAGCCGCCCGTTGCGCCGCAACGGCCGGCGCTGACGCCGAGCGAAATGCTCGCAGTACTGTCGCTGTTCCAGGCCGATCCGCCGGACGGGCTGAAATCCGCATTGCAGTCGAACGACAATTCGCTGGCGCAGCAGATCAAGCGCGAGTTGATCACCGGCGCCGCCGCGCTCGGCATCAGCGAGTCCGACGCGCACATTGGCGATGCCGAGGAAGATGCGATCGATGTGGTCGGCATGATGTTCGAGGTCTTCCTCGACGATCGCGATATCGACGCCGAGGTGCGCGGCCACCTCGCGCGCCTGCTGGTGCCTTACATCAAGGTCGCGCTGCTCGATCGCAGGTTGTTCCTGCACAAGACCCACCCGGCGCGTCGGCTGCTCAACGCGATCGCCGAGGCCTGCCAGGGCAACCACGGCGAAGGTCCGAACGAGCGCGAACTGCTGCAGAAGGTGGAGAACGCGGTGAACCGGCTGGTCGCCGAGTTCAACGAGGATATGGCGATCTTCGAGATGCTCGAACAGGAATTGCGCAGCTGCATCGAGCAGTACCGCAAGCGCGCGGAACTGGCCGAGCGCCGCGTCGCCGAGGCGCAGCGCGGCAAGGAGCGCCTGGAAGAGGCGCGTTTGCGCGCCGAGGGTTTGCTCAATCAGCGACTGCAAAGTCGCGAGGTGACCGTGATGGTGCAGGACGACCTGCACCAATACTGGTCGCATCACTATGCTGTGGTATTCCTGCGTGAGAATGGCGAAGGCGAGGGTTGCGCGCTGGCCTTGCGTACGCTGGACCAGATGCTCGCGCTGGCCGATGCCTCGTTCCATACCGGCGGCCTGACTCCGGTGGCTGCGCCCGATGCGCTGCAGCCCGGATTGATAACGATGCTCGCCAGCTCCGGCCTGGCCGACGAAGCGGCGGCCGAATGCGCACGGGTCATCGCGCAGCATCTGCTGCAGCCGCCGATCAAACAGGTGCAGCCGCCTGCGACGGCATCCGTGGCGGCGCAGGCATCGCAACCGGCGGGGTCGTTCGGTTCGGAGTTGGCGGAATCGATGCACTCGCTGGCCGCGTCGGTGGATTCGATGCTCGCGCAAACGATGTCCGCGAGCGTGCAGACGGCGGCGACGGCGGAGCAGCCGGACACGACGGCGGGGCGACTTGCCGAGTCGGCGAGCGGGCAACCCGCGGCACCCGTGGTCGAGGCAGAACAATCCGCAGCAGCGACGACAGCGCCGCCCGCGGTCGCGAAGCAAGAACCGGCCGTCGTCGCGCCACTGGACTTCGACCACGGCGACGTCGAGCGCATGCGCCAGCTCAGCGTCGGCGTCTGGGTCGAGTTCATAGGCGAAGACGAACGCGCCACACCGGGCAAGCTTTCGTGGATCAGCCCGATCTCGCAGCGGATGCTGTTCGTCAACCGCCGCGGTGCGCGCATGCACGTGGCTTCGGTCGAGGAACTCGCCGCGATGATGAAGGCCGGGCGGCTGCGGCTTCGCGTGGCCGACACCGCGTTCGAGCAGGCGATGCACCAAGTGCTGGGCAAGCTGCGCGAAGGCGCGTCGGCGGTGGATCCGGCGGCGGTTGCGGCTCACTGATATCCGTCGACCACTGCCGCAGGGATGCCGTTCTGCGATTGCGGTTGCGCTGGACCAATACCGCGACCAGCGTTGCTTGAGTTGTGGCGAATCGCTGCCGCTGCGGCGGCGATTCGATTACGATGCAGCGGTATTCCCTGATCCGGAGCCGCGCATGGCATTCATCGTTGCCGCAATTCGCGAAACCGCGCCTGGCGAGCGCCGCGTTGCGCTCACGCCCGAAACCTGCCGCAAGCTGCGCGCGGCTGGCGCGAGCGTGCTGCTGCAATCGGGCGTCGGCGATGGCGCGTACTTTCCGGATGCCGCGTATGAAGGCGCCGAGTTCGTTGCGGATGCCGACGATGTGCTGCGCCGCGCCGACCTGCTGCTGTGCGTGCAACCTCCAGTCGCCGAAAGGCTCGCATTATTGAGGGAAGGCGCGGTCGTGGTCGGATTGCTCGCGGTCGGATCCGATCCCGCGCGCGAAGCGCAGTGGCTAGCGCGCAAGCTCACCAGTTTTCCGCTCGAACGCCTGCCGCGCACGACGCGCGCACAGGCGATGGACGTACTGTCGTCGCAGGCCGGCATGGCCGGCTACAAGGCGATGTTGATCGCCGCGCAGGTCGCGCCGAAATTCTTCCCGATGCTGACCACCGCCGCCGGAACGATCCGGCCGTCGAAAGTCCTGGTGGTCGGCGCCGGCGTCGCCGGCCTGCAGGCGATCGCGACCGCGCGCCGGCTCGGCGCGCAGGTCGAAGGATTCGACGTGCGCCCGGAAACGCGCGAGCAGATCGAATCGCTCGGCGCGAAGTTCCTCGATCTCGGCGTCAGCGCGAAAGGCGAGGGCGGCTATGCGCGCGAACTGACCGCAGAGGAACGCGCGGCGCAGCAACAGAAACTCGCGGAACACCTCAAGGGCGTCGATGTGATCGTGACGACCGCCGCAGTGCCGGGCCGCAAGGCGCCGACGATCATCACCGCAGCGATGGTCGCGGGCATGAAACCGGGCAGCGTGATCGTCGACCTGCCGGCGGAGTCCGGCGGCAACTGCGAACTCACGCGCGCCGGCCAGACAGTGGAGAGCAACGGCGTGAGCATCGTCGGGCCGACGAATCTTGCGAGCCAGGGCGCGATGCACGCCAGCGAGATGTACGCGCGCAACCTGTTCAATTTTTCGCAATTGCTGATCAAGGACGGCGCGCTGGGCCTGGACTGGGACGACGAACTGATCGCGAAGACTTGCCACAGTTTCGATGGCGCATTGCGCAACGCCTGATCCCACGCTCCAACAATTCGTGATCCGGTACGTCAATTCCGTGGCGGCAGCTCGTGCATGCCGCGCCGCTCGGCGCGGAACCGCTGGATCAGCAGCTTGCGTTGCTCGGGACTGAGCGACTGGAATCGTCGGAAGGCTTCCTGCACGCGCTGACGATCGGCTGGCGCCATCGACTGGAATGCGTGTTCGTTGCGTGCGGCATCGCGTCGCTGTTCGGGAGTCATCTGCGCCCAGCGTTCCAGGTGGTGCTGGATTTTCTCGCGCCGCTCCGGCGGCAACTGCGCCCATTGTTCGGCATGCGTTGCCATGCGTTGCTGGCGTCGCGGTGGAAGTCGATCCCACTGCGACTGCAATGGCGCGAGCATCTCGCGCTGGTTCGCATTGAGCTGATTCCACGGCAGCGGCGCGGCTTTCGCATCGTCGGCGCCATCGTTGAATGCATCGTCATGGACACCGGCCGGGCGCGTGCCAAGATCTGCCGGTTGGGTGTCGCGAGGCGGTGCGGCCCATGCCGCGCTCGCCAGTAGTGCGAAGAGCAGCAATGCAGTGCGAGGCATGCCGATGCGGAGGAAATGGAAACGATAGCTACGCATGGCTCAACCTCCGGATGCGCTGTGGTTGGGTTGTTTCGCGAGCCAACCGTAGAAATCGAGATCGCTCAACAGTTCCGGATCGGCGGTTTCGAGCGCGTCCGGAGTGGCGAGATTGCCGACCGTCGCTGAATCGGTGTGCAGGGCAACAGTCTGGCTTGCGGCGGGTTGGGCGGCGATCGCGATCGTCGCCGCCGGCTTCGTTGCTGCCATCGGTGCGTGCGGCATGCGCGGCAGAAACACCGCGAGCGCCAGCGCGGCAGTCAGCGCAGCGCCGGTGGGCCACGCCCAACGCGCGGGAGCATGGCGTGGCTCGCCGGACTGCGCACGCATACGCAGGCTGCGCAGACGACCGCGCGTGTCCGCATCGATACGCTCGACGCTGTCGTTGAAGGCTGCGCGGGCGCGCAGGGCCAGTTCGATATCGTGGGCGTTCATCGCCAGTCCTCCAGTTGCCTGCGCAGCGCTTCCATCGCGCGCGAGGTGTGCGTTTTCACGCTGCCTTCGGAGCAGCCCATCGCGCGTGCGGTATCGGCGACATCCAGGCCTTCCAGTACGCGCAACTGGTAGGCCTCGCGTTGCCGGCGCGGCAACGCATGCAGGGCGGTCGACAGCGCGCGATAACTTTCGCGGTCGCTGTGGATGCGCGCCGGACCGGGCGCTGGATCGGCCGGTTCCCAGACCGGACCTTCGTCGTCGTCGTGCGATGACCCCATCCATGCAACCAGGACCGAACGCACGCGCCTGCGTCGGCGGATGTCGGTGATCCGGCTGCGCAACACGCTCCAGAACAATGGCGACCATTCGATCGCCGGCTTGTCGGCGTAGCGTTGCACGAGCTTGAGCATTGCGTCCTGTACCGCGTCGAGCGCATCTTCGCGGTGCTTGAGCGCGATCTCAGCATGCCGGAACGCGCGCCGTTCGATCCCTGCGAGGAACGCCGGGAGGCTTTGCTCGTACGCGAGCGTTGTCTGCGCGCTGCCGTCCATCATGCGTCCATGGCCTGGCCTGTCTTCATCCGGCGCGGCTGCGATCAGCCGCCGTGCCGACGATCATGGCGGCGATCGATGCGTGCGCCGAGCCGGTGCAGGTGATTGTCGATCCGCTCGCCGCGGTTGTCGAGACGCCGCGCGGCGTATTCGTGGCCGTTGGCTGCGAATCGCGCGGCGCGAACGTCGTCGCGTTGTTCGATGCGGTCGCCGCGGTGGTCGAGGCGTTGTTCGATGCGGTCGCTGCGATCGGTCGCCGGCGGTACGGTCTGCGCCGAAGCGATGCCGGCGATGCTGCTAGCGATCAGCACGGCGATGGCCAAGTGGGTGCGTTGCATGTCGTTCTCCGTGGGCGGGTCGGTTTGCGGGGTTGCTGCGGCCCCTCGCAGTCGACAACGCCCCAGCATGGCTGCGGTTGACATGCAGGCATCGCGCAACACGCCGGCGCGGTTATGATGCGGGTATCCGCATGTGATCGGAGGGGACATGAGCGACGGGTTCGTGGCGCTGTACATCTTCATGCTCGCGGCCATCTGTGGCCACGTGATCATCTCGCGCGTACCGGTGATCCTGCACACGCCGTTGATGTCGGGCTCGAACTTCGTACACGGGATCGTGCTGGTCGGTGCGATGGTCGCCCTCGGCCACGCCGAGACCACGCTGGAGATCGTGATCGGCTTCATCGCAGTGCTGCTTGGCGCGGGCAACGCCGCCGGCGGCTACGTCGTCACCGAACGGATGCTGGAGATGTTCAAATCCAGCCGACCCGCTCCCAACAAGGCGAACAAGCCATGATCGCCGAATGGCTGCCGCTGCTGGTGCGCGCGAGCTACCTGCTCGCCGCGCTGTTGTTCATCCTCGGCTTGCAACGGATGTCCTCACCGGTCACAGCGCGCAGCGGCATCCAGTGGGCAGGCATCGGCATGCTGATCGCGACCGCAGCGACGTTCGCGCTGCCGGGCTTGCACAACCTCGGATTGATTTTCATCGCTGCGTTCACCGGCACCGTGCTGGCGTGGGTGTCGGGCAAGAAAGTCGCGATCACCGACATGCCCCAGATGGTCGCGCTGTACAACGGCATGGGTGGCGGTTCTGCGGCTGGTATTGGCGCCGTCGAGTTGATCCAGTTCGCCGCAGGCGAGCCATCCACGAAGACGCAATTGATCCTCGGCGTGATCGGTGCGCTGATCGGCGCTATCTCTTTCTCCGGCTCGCTGGTCGCGTTCGCGAAACTGCAGGGTTGGATGGACAAGCGCTTCCTGTTTCCGGGCCAGCAGATCTTCAACTCGCTGGTGTTCCTGGCTGCGATCGCGCTCGGCGTGGCCTCTGTGGTGTGGTTGCAGCAACCGGTGATCGTTGGGTTCTTTGTCTGCGCACTCGCGGTCGGCCTGCTGATGACACTGCCGATCGGCGGCGCCGACATGCCCGTCGTGATCTCGCTCTACAACGCGCTGACTGGTCTCGCCGTCGCATTCGAAGGTTACGTGCTCGGCAACGAGACCCTGATCGTCGCGGGCATGGTCGTCGGCGCCGCCGGTACCCTACTCACGCAGCTGATGGCCAAGGCGATGAATCGCTCGCTCGCGAATGTCTTGTTCGGCAATTTCGGTACAGGCGGCGGCGAGGCGCAGGAAATCACCGGCTCGCAGAAACCGATCGACGCGAGTGATGTCGCCGCGATGATGGCGTTCGCCGAACGCGTGGTGATCGTGCCCGGTTACGGCATGGCGGTCGCACAGGCGCAGCACAAGATCTGGGAACTCACGCAGAAGCTGATCGAACGCGGCGTGAAAGTGAAATTCGCGATCCACCCGGTCGCAGGCCGCATGCCGGGGCATATGAACGTGCTGCTCGCCGAGGCTGGCGTTCCGTACGATCTGATCGCCGACATGGACGACATCAACCCGGAATTCCCGAACACCGACGTGTCGCTGGTGATCGGCGCGAACGACGTGGTCAACCCCTCCGCGCGCACCGACAAGGCCTCGCCGATCTATGGCATGCCGATCCTCGACGTCTCGAACTCGAAGAACACCATCGTGATCAAGCGCGGCAAGGGCACCGGTTTCGCGGGCATCGAGAACGCGCTGTTCTACGCCGACAACACGCGGATGCTCTACGGCGACGGCGCCGAGGCGGCGGGACGGCTGGTTTCGGAACTCAAGGCGCTGGATGGCGGCCACTGAATTCGTTGCGAGTTCAACGCCCGAACCACGCAGCCAGCGCCAACGCGAGCGCCGCCCACAGCCAATCCAGCGGCGTATTGCCCAGCGACACCAGCATCCAGCAGAAATCCGGGCCGATCCGCCGCGCCGCCGCGAGCGGCGTCAGATCCATCGCCTGTGCGACCGGCAACGCCGCCACCAGCACATTGGCCAGAGAGATCGCCATGGTGGTAGCGAACAAGGCGAGCACACTGCGCGATGTTCCGGAAGAGACGCGCGTCAACCGCAGCAGTCCGATCACGACCGGTACGAACAGCACTGCCATCCAGCCGGCGTGCCCATCGCGCAGCGCGGCAACGACCAGCCACGCGCCCGCGCAGACGAAAGCGGCTATCACCATCAGCAACGCGATGACGAGCGCGTGCAGTGATGGCATCGACGGACGGATCGAACGGTTCGACATCACCGCATCGTAACCGCTGCCTGCAGCGTAGCGATTAGAATATCGGCATGTACAGCCGCAACAGCGAACCATTCAAGCTCGAGCGCGACTGCGCCGCCGTGCTGGTGCCGCAGGGCGAGCAGGTCACGTTGCCTGCGGGCAGCATCGGCTATATCTCGCAGGCTCTTGGGGGCAGTTACACGGTATATGTCGAAGGCAACCTGTTCCGCATCGCGGGCAGCGATGCCGATGCGCTCGGCAAGGAACCGACAACGCCGCCGGAACTGCCGCCGGACGCCAGTGACGAGGACGTCGAAAAACTGGTCTGGCGGCAACTGCGCACGTGCTTCGACCCGGAGATCCCGATCAATGTGGTGGATCTCGGGCTGGTGTACGACTGCGACATCGAGCGGCTGGCTGATGGCCGGCGCAAGGTCATCGTGCGGATGACGCTCACCGCGCCCGGTTGCGGCATGGGCGATATCCTGGTCAGCGATGTGACCGACAAGCTCGAACTCATTCCGACCGTTGCCGAGGCCGACGTGGATCTGGTGTTCGACCCGCCCTGGAACCAGAGCATGATGTCGGATGCGGCGAGGCTCGAAACCGGGATGTTCTGAAGCTTTCGATGCCGGGCCGATTGCACATGGGCTGGATGTTGTCTGCGCGGTTTTGTGATCCGGATCACTCGGGCAGCCGGCAGGTGACATCGAAACGCGTCACATATGTTGCACTGCACATCGCGGTTTTCTGGCGATCTACGATGCTGGCAACTTGGCGCTCTAGCCGCTTGGCCCATGGGGCAAAGCGCCAAGCAGTCCGATATATCCATGTAATACATAGATATACGTGTTCTTCTCGATAGCTTTGGACGCACCCGACTTTGGGCCGCGTGAGCCGACCTAACGTATTTTTTACGATCAGCTTGTGTTGCATGCGGTGTCAGTTGGGATGGGCGAGACCATCCACCTTGCGACGCACAAAATCATTAACTTTATTTAAGTATTCATGTGCCGGGCGACTGTTAACGTCCCGCCGGTTCGCGCTTGAGTGCGGTATGCGAACAAGCAGAAATCCTGCGGTTTTTCCTGATTGACGCATGCCATAGCACAGGCGCCGCGCGGATGTTTTCGTGATGCAGGGTGAGAAACGCAACGTCCGGGCGAAGATGCTCACACACACGCGGCGGCACGATGGGTGACTGGCGCGTACACAACCACACACTGACTGGGGTTACGAATGAACTCGACATCAGGTTTTCGTAAAAGAACTTTGACCATCGCCGCCATTGCGGCGATCTGCGGTACCGGCATGATCGCCACCGCCAGCGCGGGTACCGCAACCGCTTCGCCGCGCATGAATGCGTCGCCAGCCGAACAAAACCCGTATTCGCCCGCTTATGGACATGGCTATCGCCATGGTGCGGTTCCGACGCGGGAGACGAAAACGAATATGGAAAAATGGCGTCGGGAACACGCCCATGAATGGGCCAGCATGGCGGCCCCCACGGCATCGACCGGCATCCTTTCGTACGGTGGCGCCGTTCAGAGCGTCGGCGTACTGTCCGGCCAAAGCAAGGTTTACCTGGTGTTCTACGGCACCCAGTGGGGTACGCAGGGCACCGATGCGAACGGCAACCTGACCTTCACGGGCGACTCGGCCGGCGCGGCCGTGGCGACCCAGAAGATGTTCAAGGGCATCGGCACCAACAGCGAATTGTGGTCAGCCGAACTGACCCAGTGGTGCGATGGCGCTGGCGTCTCCAGCGGCGCGACAAGCTGCCCTGCTTCGGGCGTCAACTTCATCCCCTACCAGCAGAACGTCTTCGCAGGCGCGTGGTACGACAATACGGTCGCTTCGCCGGCTTCTGCCACTGGCACTCAGTTGGCGCAGGAAGCGATCAAGGCCGCCGCACATTTCGGCAACACCGCGGCTGGGTCGAACCGTTATACGTACTACGTCATCCTGTCGCCGCACGGCACCAATCCGGACAATTACCAGAGCCCGACGCAGGGATATTGCGCGTGGCACGACTACACCGGCGATGGCTATGGCGTGACCGCCCCGGGCGGCGACTTTGCGTTCAGCAATCAGCCGTACAACATTGATCAGGGCGCCAGCTGCGGCGTGGGCTTCGTCAACAGCCCCGGCACGCTCGACGGCTACACCATGACACTCGGCCACGAGTGGCACGAAATGATGTCCGACCAGTTCCCGGCCGGCGGCTGGACCAACCACACCGGTGGCACCTATAACGGCCAGGAAAACTCCGACGAGTGCGCCTGGATCGCGGCAGGTTCGGCTGGCGGCGCGGCCAACATCGCCTTCAGCACGGGCACCTTCGCCGAGCAGGCAAGCTGGTCGAATGACACAGGCAACTGCGCCATTTCGCACGCGATCCTGACCCACGGCGGCGGCACCGGCGGTACGCCGACGGCGAACTTCAGCTTCACGACCAGCGGCCTGACCGCGACTTTCACCGATTCATCCACTGATGCGGGCGGTACCATCGGCACGCATTCGTGGACCTTCGGCGATGGCGGCACCTCGACGGCGACCAGCCCGAGCCACACGTATGCGGCGGCTGGCACCTACAGCGTGACCGAAACAGTGACCGACAGCGTCAACAGCACGACCAGCTCCAAGACGTCTTCGGTAACCGTCTCCGGCACCAGCAGCAGTGTGTTGCAGAACGGCGTTGCGGTGACGATCGCCGACTCGACGGTCAATCACAATCAGAACTGGACGATGGTGATCCCGGCTGGTGCGACGAATCTAGCATTCGATCTTACTGGCGGCACCGGCGATGCGGACATCTTCGTGAAGTTCGGTTCCGCGCCGACGGCGACGAGCTACGACTGCCGTCCGTACCTCGGCGGCAGCCCGGAGAACGAGCATTGCACGTTCGCTTCGCCGCAGACCGGTACCTACTATGTGATGGTTAACGCGTACTCCGCGTATAGCGGTGTTTCCCTGAAAGGCAGCTACACTGCACCGGGCACCGGCGGTACGCCGACGGCTAACTTCACGTCCTCCACCAGTGGCCTGACCGCGACGTTTACCGACACCTCCACCGATGCGGGCGGCACCATCGGCTCGCACTCCTGGAACTTCGGTGACGGCTCGACCTCGACCACGACCAGCCCGAGCCACACCTATGCAGCGGCTGGCACCTACAGCGTGAGCGAGACGGTGGCCGACAGCGTCAATGGCGCGACCAACACCAAGACGTCGTCGGTGACGGTCTCTGCCGTGAGTTGCGGTGGTCTAGTGCTCTGCAACGGCGTCTCGGTTGCTCTGCCATCTGTGTCGACCGGCAACTGGACTTCGACCTACACGATGGCGGTGACGGCTGGTCACACTGCGACGTTCGCGATCTCCGGCGGTACCCCCGATGCGGATATCTACGTGAAGGCTGGTAGTGCGCCGACGTTGACGAGCTACAACTGCCGTCCGTGGACCTCGACGAGCACCGAGAGCTGCACGTTCACGCCCACGACGAACACCACGTATTACATTGCCGTGAACGCTTACGTTTCATTCTCGGGCGTCAGCTTGAAGGGTACGAGCAACTGATGAAGTAAACCGGTGGATCGGGTTCGTAACTCGGACTCGATCCAACCTCGCAACAACGACCCCGGCCTAGTGCCGGGGTCTTTTTTGTGGAACAGGGAGAGCCTCATGAATCGTGATCGCAAGTACGTCATAACCACCGCCGCGCTCGTCGCCATCCTCACCTTGGCCGGGTGCAAGAAGGAAGAACCTGCCGCCGCCGCGCCTAAGGTCGCCGCTGCCAAGGCGCCAGCCGCCATGTCGGTGATCAACGTGGACCTGGGCACCGAAGTCGGCGCGGACATGAAGATCACCAAGCCGATGACCACGTTCGGCCCGATGGACACGATCATCGTCGCAATATCGACCAATACCAGCGATCCGGCCGCGGTCGTGGCCGGCAAGCTCGGCGCCAAGTGGAGCTACCAGGACGGAAGCGTCGTCGTCGTCAACGACGAGGCGCGGGAAATCAAGCTCGCGGGCAACGCGGCGACCGATTTCAGGATCGCGAAGCCGGGTGGCTGGCCGACGGGCAAGTACAAGGTCGAAATCTCGCTCGACGACAAAGTCGTGCAGAGCAAGGACTTCGAGGTCAAATAAGTTTTCGTTTCATTCGGAACGGCGAAGGGCGCGGAATTTCCGCGCCCTTCTTTTTTCGCTCGACCCTTGATCAGCCGATCGCTTCGAAGCGATTCGCCGCGACGTTCTTGCGCACCTTCAGCGGATCCCAGATGCGCCCGTTCATTGCGATATAGACGCCCGGCGGCAGGCACTGCACTGCACCGACCGCTGTACCGATGTTGAAATCGGCGTCGGACCCGCGAAAGCGCGCGGGATTCAACGCGCCAGTCAGCACGATGGTCTTGTAGATGATGCTGGCCAGGACTTTCGCAGTTTCCACCATGCTGTCGGTGCCGTGCGTGACCAGCACGTGCCGCGCTGGTTGCGCTGCGATCGTCGCGCGCAGCAGTTCGCGATCGGCTTCGGTGATGTGCAGGCTGTCCTTGCGCAGGATCGGAATCACGCTGAAGCGGAATGCGACGCCGAGCTCGTCGAGGATGCGCCCGATCTGCGGATCGCCGACCTGGAAATCCGACTTGTCGTCGAAATACACCTTGTCGATGGTGCCGCCAGTGGTGACGATCAGCAGTTGTTCCATCATCGCGATGCGCCGTAGCTTGGGTGGCGCG
>JANXZP010000120.1 GCA_025355485.1 Pseudomonadota bacterium | reverse complement strand
AGCGTGCTGCGTTGAACTCGTGCTGTGTTCCGATACGGACATGGCAGGGTCTTCCGTGAATCGCCCGGTCAGCCGCGCAACGCCGACTTCAGCGCCTTGCGGATGATCGCTTCGACATCATCGCCTTCAGTCTGCGCCTTTTCGGCCATGCGCAACGCTTCGGCCGGTTTGTAGCCGAGTTGCTGCAACGCGGCGATAGCCTCGCTCAACGGATCGGTTGCCACAGGTTTCCCGGCAAGCATCGTGCCTGCACCACCGAAATCCCTTGCGCGATCGCGCAACTCGACCACGATGCGCTCGGCGGTTTTCTTGCCGATGCCGGGAATGCGCGTGAGCGCGGTCACGTCGGATGTCTGCACGAGGCGCGCGAAATCGGAAACACTCGCGCCCGACAGGATCGCAAGCGCGATCTTCGCGCCGATGCCGGTGACCTTCTGCACGTCACGGAACAAGCGGCGTTCGGATTCGCTGAGGAATCCGTACAGTGACACCGAGTCTTCCTTCTGCGCGTAGTGGGTGAACAAGGCGACTTCGCGGCCGACTTCGGGCAGGTCGTAGAACGTGCTCATCGGCGCTTCGAGTTCGTAGCCGACGCCGTGGACATCCAATACTAGCCATGGTGGCTGTTTGTGGACGATGGTGCCTTTGAGACGACCTATCATTTTCGTCCCCACGCGAGTTTCACGTTGACACCCAGTCGCTGCGCCGTCGCGCGCACATGTGCATGCGTGATCGCAACCGCGAGCGCATCGGCTGCGTCGGCCTGCAATTTTCCCTGCAAATTCAGCATCACGCCGACCATGTGCTGGATCTGGGTTTTTTCCGCACCGCCGCTGCCGACGACCGCGAGCTTGATTTCCTTCGCGGAGTATTCGTGGATCGGCAAGTCGCGCAGTACCGCAGCGCACATCGCCGCACCGCGCGCCTGCCCGAGCTTGAGCGCCGAATCCGGATTGCGCGCCATGAAGACTTTTTCGATCGCGACTTCCTGTGGCTTGTATGTGTCGATCACCTCGGCCAATCCATCAAGCAATCGCTTGAGCCGCTGCGGAAACTCGCCGTCGCCCAGCAGGACCAATGGCGCGTGATAAACATGCATCGTGCGACCGCTGGCGTCGCAATCGACGATGCCGACGCCCGTGCGCTGCGAACCCGGGTCGATTCCCAGAATGCGGATCATGCTCAGCCGTACGCATCCGCCGGCAAGCCGGCGTTGGAATACACGTTCTGCACGTCATCGAGGTCGTCCAGCCACGCAAGCAGTTTCGCGACGGCTTGCGCAGTGTCGCCAGCAACGGCGATGTCGTTCTCGGCGCGGAATGTGATTTCGGCGATGGCGGGCGTCATGCCTGCACTTTCCATCCCCGACTTTACCGACTGAAATGCGTCGGGCGCGGTGAGCACGTCGATCGCGCCGTCCTCCGGATACGCAATGACATCGTCCGCACCGGAATCGATCGCGATCTCGGTGATGCGTTCCTCATCGGCGCCGGGCGCGAAACTCAGCACGCCGCACTTCTTGAACAGGAACGCGACCGAGCCGTCGGTGCCGAGGTTGCCGCCGAACTTCGCGAACGCATGGCGCACGTCGGACACGGTACGCACCTTGTTGTCGGTCAGGCAATCCACGATCACCGCAACGCCGCCGGGCGCGTAGCCTTCGTAGCGGATTTCCTCGTAATTCACGCCTTCGAGTTCGCCGGTCGCCTTCTTGATCGCGCGCTCGATGGTGTCCTTGGTCATGTTTGCTGACAACGCCTTGTCGATCGCGGTGCGCAGGCGCGGATTGCCGCCCGGATCGCCGCCGCCGCTGCGCGCGGCAACCGAAATCTCGCGGATGATCTTGGTGAAGATCTTGCCGCGCCGCGCGTCTTCGGCGTTCTTGCGGCCTTCGATCGATGGTCCCCTGCCCATGCGGCTTCCTGCGTGTATGCGATTGCGACGGGCGATTTTACGCCATGAAGCTATTCCGTGCCGAAGCGGCCATCGCGTAAAAATGAGATGGTCTGCCGCGCAGCCTCGTCGGAATACACCAGTCCGGTATGCGCGGCGGCAATCACTCGATGATCGGCGATGCCCGGCAAGCGGGTTTCCTCCACTGAAACCGTGCCATCGTGCGGCGCATTCACTCCACCGAGCAGGAAGCCCAGCCCGAACGGCAAGCGACCGGCGATGACGCCGAGCTGCTGCGGGCCATCCCAGCGTTCCAGGCCACGTTCGAGCAGCTGAAAGCTCTGCCCCAGCATCGCCGAGCCGCCAGGAATGCCTTGCAATGAACGCGCCGCCGCACTGCCGCGCAACGGCGCACCCAGGCATACGATGCGGCCGTCGATCAGGTCGGGATGGCGTTGCAGGATCGTCGCCGCAACCAGTCCGCCGAGGCTGTGCCCGACCAGATGCACGGTGCCGTCCCCGAGCTCGCCAATGCGTTCGCGCAGGCGCTCGCTGGCGAGATCGATTCCATCGCGCACCGTGGCGTAATCGAAGGTATGCGGATCGAACCCCTCGTTGCGCAGCCTGCGCGCGAGATAGGCCATCGCCACGCCACGCAGCCACAGGCCGTGCAGCAGAATCACGTTCTCGGACGTGCGTGGCGCGGTCATGCGCGCTTCGCGTCGCGGCGGAACATGAATTCGTGGTCGCGCACGCGGCCGACCGGAAATTCGTATTCACCGGCCTTGCTGAATCCCCAGCGCGCATAGAAGCGTTGCGCACCGAGATTCTCCGACCACACGCTGATCCAGATCGTGCGCGGCCCGTCCCGCTCCAGCCAAGCTAGTGCGGTCTCGAACAAACGACTGCCGCAGCCGCCATTGCGCGCCTGCGGCAGCAGGTACAGCCGTTTCAGTTCGCCATCTTTTTTCGTCGCATCAGGATACGGCAGACCGCAGGCGCCGGCGTGTGCATAACCGACGGCTACGCCATCGTCTTCGAGCAGCCACACAGCGGATGCGTCATCGCACAACAGTCGCATCCATCCCTCGATCGAGTAGTTCGTGCGCAGGAAATCCTGCAGGTCCTCGTCCGGATACAGATGCCCGAATGTTTCCGTGAAGGTCTGCATCGCGATGCGCGACAGCGTTTCCGCATCGCCACGCACCGCACGACGAATAATAAAACTCATTCCTTCGCGCGCACCGAGACATGCACTTCGGCGAGCTGCTTGTCCGGCACCGGCGACGGCGCACCGGTCATCGGGCATTGCGCGGTCGTGGTCTTCGGGAATGCGATCACGTCGCGGATCGATTCGGTACCGGCCATCAGCGCGGCGATGCGGTCGATGCCGAATGCGATGCCGCCGTGCGGCGGTGCGCCGTAGCGCAGAGCTTCGAGCAGGAATCCGAACTTCAACTCCGCGTCTCCCTTGCTGATCCCCAGCAGGTCGAAGACCGCCGACTGCATGTCCGAGCGATGGATGCGGATCGAACCGCCACCGATCTCGTTGCCGTTGAGCACCATGTCGTAGCCGCGGCTTGCGGCGGTTCGCGCGTTCGCGCGCAATGCGGCGACATCATCGACCGCCGGCGCGGTGAACGGATGATGCAGGGCGACGTAGCGCTGGTCGTCCTCGTCCCATTCGAACATCGGGAAGTCGGTGACCCACAGTGGGGTCCATCCTTGCGTGACGAGTCCGAGGTCTTTCGCGACCTTGATCCGCAGCACGCCAATGAAATCACTGACCGATTTCCACGGGCCCGCGCCGAAGAACAGGATGTCGCCCGACTGCGCCTGGGTCGCGTCGAGCACTGCGTGTAGTGTCGCGTCGTCGAGGAATTTCGCGATCGGCGAATTGATGCCTTCGCGTCCGATCGTGCGATCGGCGACCTTCATCCACGCAAGACCTTTCGCGCCGTGCTTCGCGGCATGCGCCGCGCAGTCGTCGATCTGCTTGCGCGACAACTCGGCACCACCGGGCACGCGCAACGCGGCGACGCGACCCTCGACATGGCTCGCCCAATCGGTGAATACCTTGAACTCGCAACCCTTGACGAGTTCGGCAACATCCACGAGTTCCAGCGCAATGCGCAGGTCGGGCTTGTCCGAGCCATAGCGACGCATCGCCTCGGCGTACGTCAGACGCGGGAATGGATTGGCGAGTTCGACATCCATCACTTCCTTGAACACAACGCGAATCATCTCCTCGGTCGCCTCCTGCACGTCGCGCTCGGCAACCCACGCGAACTCCATGTCGAGTTGGGTAAATTCGAGCTGGCGATCGGCGCGCAGCGCCTCGTCACGGAAGCAGCGCGCGATCTGATAATAGCGATCGAAGCCGGCCATCATCAGGATCTGCTTGAACAGTTGCGGCGACTGCGGCAACGCGTAGAACTCGCCTGGATGCATGCGCGCCGGCACGAGGAAGTCGCGCGCGCCTTCGGGCGTCGCCTTGGTGAGGATCGGCGTTTCGATGTCCTGGAATCCACGCGCGTCGAGCCAGCGGCGCAACGACTGCACGAGCTTGATGCGCGTGCGCATCATCTGCTGCATCGCCGGACGGCGCATGTCGAGATAGCGGTACTTGAGGCGGATGTCCTCACCGGGATTCTCATGCGCGTGGAACGGCAGCGGATCGGCCTTGTTGAGCAGTTCGATCTGCGTCGCGACGACTTCGACTTTGCCGCTCTTGATCTTGTCGTTCACGGCATGACGCGCACGCACGGTGCCGGTGATGCACAGACAATCTTCGTAACCGACGTGCGCTGCGGCGGCGATCACATCCGCATTGCCCGCAGTATCCGCATCCGGCTCGGCAACAATCTGCACGATGCCTTCGTGGTCGCGCAAATCGATGAAACACAGACCGCCGAGGTTGCGCGCGACGTCCGCCCAACCGCAAAGAGTGACAGTCTGGCCGACGAGACTCTCATCGATAAGGCCGCAAAAATGGGTGCGCATGGAAACTCCAGGAAAGCGCGGCGCAGATGGCCGGTACGGCGGATTAGTTTAGCGGCATGGCTCGCGCATCGCGCGATGACTCATTCGGATGCTGGCTTGGGCGTTGGTTTTGGACCGGGTTGACCAGCTTTGCTGTTGGAAGCCGCAACCGGTTTGACCGTTGCGGCGTCGCTGCTTGCCGACGATTGGCCGGCTTTGCTGTTGGAAGCCGTATCGGATGCGACGGGTTGACCGGCTTTGCTGCTGGAAGCCGCGTCGCCCTTGGCTTCGGTTTTCGATTCGCTCGCGGTAGCGTCGCCCTTCTCGGTCAGATTGCGCTTCCTGTCGCCGTCCTTCTTGAAGTCGGTTTCGTACCAGCCGCTGCCTGACAACCGGAACGATGGCGCGGTCAATTGGCGGCGCAAGGTTTCGGCGCCGCATTCCGGGCAGATGGCCGGGTCGGCGTCGGACAATTTCTGCAGCCGGTCGAAACGGTGACCGCAACTGCCACATTCGAAACCGTAGATGGGCATGGCGCACTTTGAAGAGGATGGTGATGAGGAAGTTGTGGGGCGTTATCGGCGTGACTTCAAGCGGTTTCCATTCGTTCGTACAGCGCCAGCCATTCGGTTTCCAGCGCTGCGTGCTCGCGCGTGAGCGCCTCCTGGCGCTGGCCGAGCTGGCCGATCTCGACGCCACCATCGTTGCCGTAGATCGCTGGATCGGCGAGCTGCGCCTCGATCTGCGCAAGTTCGGACTGCAGCAGGCCCATGCGCGACTCGACCTGCTTGAAACGGCTGCGCTGCTGTTTCGACAGCGGATCGGAATCCGACGACTTCGCGGCAGCTTTCTTCGGCGGCGGATCGACCTGGTTTTTCTTCGGCTCCGAGCCGCGCGAGCGCAGCCATGCCGCGTAGGCATCGAGATCGCCATCGAACGCCTCGACATGGCCATCGGCGACGCGCCAGAACGTATCGCAGACCAGGCCGATCAGATGCCGGTCGTGCGAGACCAGCACGATCGCGCCGGCGAAATCCGACAGCGCTTCGGCGAGTGCCTCGCGCATGTCGAGGTCGAGGTGGTTGGTCGGCTCGTCGAGCAGCAGCACGTTGGGTTTGCGCCATGCGATCAGCGCGAGCGCGAGCCGTGCGCGCTCGCCGCCGGAGAATGTGTCCACAGATTCGAACGCGCGGTCGCCCGCGAAATTCCAGCGGCCGAGGAAATTGCGGAAGTCCTGCACGGTATCGTTCGGCGCGATGTCGCGCAGGTGATCGATCGGGCTTTGTCCCGGTTGCAGCGACTCGACCGTGTGCTGCGCGAAGTAGCCGAGCCTGAGGTCCGGATGCGCACTGCGTTCGCCAGCGAGCAAAGGCAGTTCGCCGACCAGCGTCTTCACCAGCGTGGACTTGCCCGCGCCGTTCGGGCCGAGCAGGCCGACGCGATCGCCGGCCTCGAGCCCGAATCCGACATTCGCCAGAATGCGCAGATCCCCATAGCCAGCATCCACATGATTCAAGCGGATCAGCGAATTCGGCAAGCGCAGCGGTTCGGCGAATGCAATGCGGAATGCGCGTTCGGCGCGCACGGCCTCGGTGCCGGCGAGTTTGGCGAGGCGCTTCATGCGCGACTGCGCCTGCTTGGCCTTGCTGGCCTTGGCCTTGAAGCGGTCGATGAACTTCTGCAGGTGCTCGCGTTCGGCTTGTTCCTTCTCGTGCGCAGCCTGCTGCTGGTGCAGCTGCTCGGAGCGCTGGCGTTCGAACGCGGTGTAATCGCCGTTGTAGAGCTTGGCCTTGCCTTCGTGCAAGTGCAGCGTATGGGTGCACACGCCATCGAGGAATTCGCGGTCGTGCGAGATCAGCAGCAATGTTCCCGGATAGCGCAGCAGCCATTGTTCGAGCCACAGCACGGCGTCGAGATCGAGATGGTTGGTTGGCTCGTCGAGCAGCAGCAGGTCCGACGGCATCATCAGCGCACGCGCGAGATTCAGGCGCACGCGCCAGCCGCCGGAGAAAGTCGACACAGCGCGCTGGTGCGTATCGGGCGGAAATCCGAGTCCGTGCAACAAGCGCCCGGCGCGCGCAGTCGCATCGTATCCATTGAGTTCGTCGAGCCGGTGGTGCGCGGCAGCGACTGCGTCGTAGTCTTCCGCATCCATCGCGGCGGCTTCGGCGCGGATCGCGGCGGCGACTTCGATATCGCCACCGAGTACGAAATCGATCGCCGGATCGGGCAACGACGGCGTTTCCTGCGCGACGCTCGCGATGCGCAGCTTGCCGGGCAGGTCCAGGTCGCCCTTGTCGGCTTCGATCTCGCGCTGCACGGCTGCGAACAGGCTGGACTTGCCGGTGCCGTTGCGACCGACCACGCCGACACGCCAGCCGGAGTGCAGGGTCAGGTCCACGTCGGACAGCAGCAGGCGCTCGCCGCGCCGCAGGGCGAAGTTGCGGAAGGAGATCATGAACCCGTAATTGTAGCAGCGCGGCCTATTCTGATCTTCGATCAGCGCGACCAGTGGGCGCGCACTATTGCCGCAACGGTGAGAAGCGACCCAGCGCTTCGGTGATATCGGCGCCGTGCGCCAGGATCAGCCGTCGCAAGCGGCCGGTGTTGTCGGTTTCGGCGCGCACACCATAGCGATGGCGCAGGATCACCTTTTCGTTCGATGGCGCGACATTCGCCGTTTCGACAGGTTCCGCAGGATCGACGTCACCCTTGTGGCGCAGGCGCAGTTGCGCGACCTGCGTCCTGACGTTGTATGTATTGTTGTCGAGCTCGACATTCGCAAGTTGGGCGGTGAGATCGGAACGACCGAGCCTCTCGCAGGCCTGCTGGAGTTCGACAGTGAAGTTGGGCAGCAGCTCGATCAGTTTCACGACACCCTCCGCGGCATCGCCGCGTCCCCTGGACATAGTGTAGCGTGCCTGCACCGGATGGCCGCTCCGCCTGTCGGGCCCTGCGCAACGTCCAGCCAGATCGAGTC
>JANXZP010000088.1 GCA_025355485.1 Pseudomonadota bacterium | reverse complement strand
GCGCTGGGCGTGACGATGATGGGAACCTTCATCTTCGCGCTGCATCGGATGCCGATCTCGAGCGCGTATGCGATCTTCTTCGTCGCGCCGCTGCTGATCACTGCGTTGTCGGTGCCGATCCTGGGCGAGCGCGTCGGCCCGCGTCGCTGGACGGCGATCGTGCTCGGCTTCATCGGCGTGCTGATCGCGTTGCGACCGACCGGCGATGGCATGGCCAGCATCGCCGGACTCGCGGTGCTGGTCGCGGCATTGGGCTACGCCGTGTCGGCGATCACCGTGCGCATCCTGGCGCGCACCGACAGTACGCAGGCGATGGTGGTGTGGCTGATGCTGTCATTGACGCTCGGCTCGGGCGCGATCGCCGCAGCGAACTGGGTGACGATCGCGCGCGCGGACTGGTGGTTGATCGCTGGCGTCGGCGTCGCCGGTGCGCTCGGCCAGTACACGATCACCGAAGCGTTCCGTCGCGGCGAAGCGTCGTTGATCGCGCCGCTGGAATACACCGCGCTCGCCTGGAGCCTGATCCTCGACTACACCTTGTGGGGTGTGCTGCCCGACGCGATCACCTGGCTCGGTGCGGCGATCATCGTCGCCAGCGGGCTGTACCTGTTGCGTCGCGAACGCGTGCATGTCGAGGCGGAGCATCCGTGATGGGATGAGCGCAAACGGCCGCTCCTGCGACCGGAGGGAGTGCAAAATCATTCGTGCATCCTGCGAAGTGCGGGATGCACAAGTGTCGCGCGAGGCAGGACGCCGGAAGCGACCACATCAGAAAAGGGCAGCCGAAGCTGCCCTTGGTTCTTGTTTGGGTGAAGTTGCGCGCGTTGTGCTTACTGCGGCATCAGCACCTTGTCGACCACCAGGATCACGCCGTTGCTCTGATACACATTGGCGATCGTGATGCGGGCCGAATTACCCTTGGCGTCGGTGACCATCAGCTTGCGGCCCATGCCGGTCACGGTCAGGTTGCCGCCCTGCACGGTCTTGAGCACGGCCTTGCCGCCGCCGGCGCGGATCTGCTGATCCAGAACCTTGGTGTCGAGGCGGCCAGCGACGACGTGATAGGTCAACACGCCGGTCAGCGTGCCCTTGTTCTCGGGTTTGAGCAGCGTGTCGACAGTGCCGGCCGGCAGCGCGGCGAACGCTTCATTGGTCGGCGCGAACACGGTGAACGGACCCGGGCTCTTCAGCGTATCGACCAGGCCGGCGGCCTTGACCGCGGCGACCAGGGTGGTGTGGTCCTTCGAGTTGACGGCGTTGTCGACGATGTCCTTGCTGGCGTACATCGCGGCGCCGCCGACCATCGGGTTGCTGTTGCCCATGCCGGCGATCGCGCCGGTCGAAAGGGCCAGCGAAGCGGCGAGGACGGTGGAAAGAATGCGAACTTTCATTGTCTTGCTCCAGTGGTGGGTGGGTGAACGTGAGGTGGTGACGTTGTGGTGACGTTGGATAATGGAGATGTTGTTGTCGCGTGATGCCGGTTGAAACCAGACGCTGCCCGTGCGTTTTCATGCATCGCATCCGATGCGGTGCGCGCAAGTTAGTCGCGTCGTGGTGGAAGCAGCGTGAAGATTTGCGTGAAGGTTTCTTCACATGGTTCCGCCGCATCCGATACCGTGCTTCCGGGATTGATAAACTCGCGCAATCGATGGCTTGGAGTTCGACCTTGGGTGCAATGAACGCATTCGGTGGCGATGACGCAGCGTTGGAAACACTGATGCTGCCGTTCGCATCGGGCGCACTCGCGTGGCCGCGCGATGGGCGCACGCTGTTCGTGCATGCGCGCGACGGCTGGCCGCTGCGTGCGATGCCGCTGGATCGTCTGGTGTGCGAGCAAACGTTCAAACCGTATGCCGATGCCTTGCAACGCGGTGGGCTCACGCTCGATGCAAATGCCGATGAAAAATTTCCGCTGGTGCTGGTGCTGGTGCTGTTGCTGCCGCCGCGACAGCGCGATCAGGCGCGCGCCGATCTTGCAAGAGCGGTGCAGCGCATGGCGGTCGGCGGCACGGTCGTCGCGAGCATCGCGAACAACGAAGGCGCGCGTTCAGGCGAAGCCGATATGCAGCGCCTGCTCGGCACGGTTCACAACCTCAGCAAGAACCACTGCCGCGTGTTCTGGGCGACGCTGCGCGAAGAAACGCTGGATCGCGCGTTGCTCGACGAGTGGTCGCAGCTCGATGCGCCGCGACCGATCGCCGACGGGCGCTTCCTCAGTCGTCCCGGCGTGTTCGCATGGGATCGGATCGATGCTGCGTCGGAACTTCTGGTTTCGCGACTGCCCGATGACTTGTCAGGACGTTGTGCAGATCTTGGCGCGGGCTTCGGGTATCTGTCTGCCGAAGTGCTCGTACGTTGCCCGCGCGTGGCGAGTCTCGATCTGTATGAGGCCGATGCGCGTGCGCTCGAACTCGCGCAATCCAATCTTTCAAACGCGAACGAAAAGCGCGCGACGCCAGCGAAGCTCGATTATTTTTGGCACGACGTGACCGCCGGCCTGACGCATCACTACGATGCCGTCGTGATGAATCCTCCGTTCCACCAGGGCCGCGCCGACCTGCCGGAACTCGGTCGCGCATTTATCGCCGCCGCTGCGGATTCATTGGTCAAGGGCGGACAACTGTGGATGGTCGCCAATCGGCATCTGCCATACGAAGCGATCCTGCACGAACGCTTCGCAACCGTGCGCAACGTCGCGACCGAGCGCGGCTTCAAGGTCATCGAAGCGACGAAGGCCTCATCGTGATGGTTGTGCCATGAAACTGCTCAAACTGATCGCGAACCTCGGCTATGGCAGTCGCAAGGAAGTGACCGCGATGTTCCGCGAAGGTCGCGTCACCGATGCTGGCGGCGATGTGCTGTATGCGGATGATGCTGTCGTGCATGCCGATGTGCGCATCGACGGCGAACCGCTCGATCCCGCGCAAAGCATCGTGCTGATGCTGCACAAACCGGTCGGCTACACCTGTTCGATGCGCGATCCAGGCCGCGTCGTGTACGACCTGCTGCCGCCGCGATTCCGACTGCGCAACCCGATCGTTTCGCCGGTCGGCCGGCTCGACCGCGACACTTCGGGGTTATTGCTGCTGACCGACGATGGCGCATTGCTGCACCGGATCGTGTCGCCGAAATCAGGCATGCTGAAAGTATACGACGTCACGCTCGCGGGAGACCTGCGCGGCGACGAATCTTCATTGTTCGCGAGCGGCACATTGATGCTCGAAGCGGAAAAGATGCCGCTCGCGCCGGTCGCGATGGAAGTCCTCGGCCCACGCGCCGCGCGCCTCGCGCTCACCGAAGGACGCTACCACCAGGTGCGGCGGATGTTCGCGGCAGTGGGCAACCGCGTCGAGGCGTTGCATCGCAGCCGTATCGGCGGCTTGGCGTTGGATGGACTTGCATCAGGCGAATGGCGTGCACTGACGGCAGACGACATCGCGCGGTTGTTCGATCGCTGAACACATGTTCGACATGAGCGGTTTCACTCGATGCAAGGGCCGGATGCTGCCCGCTCGCTGCGTCACGAATCGGCGATGAGCTCCACGCCATTTGTTTCAAACCATCTGTTGTCGCTCGATACGCCGTTCCCGAGGGAATTGTAGTTGAGCGTCATCTCCTCATCGGCGGCGATATCGCGAACCGCGATGAGCCGGAGAACGCGGGTCGTGGCGTCGGCCTGGCATCGCAAGCTCGCAGGATTGCTGTGGTTGTACATGCTGCCGTAGCCAAGTGCGACGGCCGGCCGGCGGCGGCGCAGACCCAGCATTTCGCCCCATCCAAACACGATCCGTTTGAGTTCCAACGGCAGTCGTCGGTCAGGTAGCGGGTCATACGGAACCACGGGACAGACTTCCACGACTTCGTCCTGCGTGAACGCGCGTCCGGCGAAAACGCCCCGGCCCCTCGGCGTGCCGGTTTCCTTGATGTACACGGCGGGCGGCACGATCCGCATGTCGGGTTGGTTGTCCATTTCTTCGGGATTCCAGAGGCGGTGAAGTGCGCTGAATGGTCGTGTCCGAGGGATGACATGTCAAGCGACGTCGTCGGTATGCGTCGTCGTGCCGCAAGACGGGATACCTGCGAAGTCAGTGCGCCTTCACGTCTCATCGCCTATCAACCGACCCCATCCATCGTGACCCAGCGCTTTGAGCGTCGCGATATTGCGGTCGATGATCGCATCGGCATCGGGGAACACATCAACGGCGCGGGTGACGCTGTCTTCGCGCAACAGGTGCAGCGTCGGGAACGGGGCGCGGTTGCTGTAGTTGCCGATGTCGTCGGGCGCGGTGCCAGCGAACTGGTAGCAGGGATGGAAGCTCGCTATCTGGATAATGCCTTCGAGGGCTAGCGCTTCGACGGCGTCGTCCGCGGTTTCGAGGAAATCGTTGTAGTCGAGGAAGTCGGCCAGCACCTGCGGATGGATCAGCAGGGTGGTGTCGGTCACTTGCGGATCGGCGTCGCGCAGGAATTCCAGTTCGGTGGCGAGCGTTTCGAGCAGGGCTTCGGGCGTGGTCGCGTCGCTGAGCACGAAGCGCACCTGCTGCCTGGCGTAGACGGCCTTCGCGAACGGGCACATGTTGAGGCCGATCACCGCGCGTTCGAGCCAGCGTTTGGTGAGGGCGATCGGGTCGTCGTCAATCACGGAAATTCTCGAACTGCAGCGGCAGCTCCAGATCAGTCTTGCGCAGCAGCGCAATCGCCTGTTGCAGATCGTCGCGTTTCTTCGCACTCACGCGCAGCTTGTCGCCGTTGATGGACGTGTCGACCCTGAGCTTCGCGGCCTTGATCGCGGCGATGATCTTCTTCGCGAACGGCTGCTCGATGCCTCGCTGGATGGTGATCGTCTGGCGCGCGCCTGCGAGGTTGACCAGCGGTTCGCCGATGTCGAGGCAGCGGATGTCGATGCCGCGCGCGATCAGGCGTCCACGCAGGATGTCGAGCATCTGCTTGAGCTGGAAATCGCTGGGCGCGGATTGGGTCACTTCGGAATCCGCGAGTTCGAACTGCGCGTCGCTGCCCTTGAAATCGAAGCGCGTACTGAGCTCGCGATTGGCCTGGTCGACCGCGTTGGTCAACTCGTGTTTGTTCACCTCGGAAACGACATCGAATGAGGGCATGGCGCACTCCACGCGCGAAGAATGCGGCTAGCGTAGCGCATGCGTCGGTTCGGTCGCTGAAACCAGCGCCGCGTCGATTCCGATCATGGTTCGACAAGCTCACCACGAACGGAATTTGACCAATCAGGACGGCGTAAGGAATGCAGTTCCCGGAATCACCACATCGAACGCGCGCTGCACCAGCCAGAGCGTCGCGATCGCGATGATCAGCAGCGAACCCCAGCGCAGCACGCCGACTTGGTAGAAGCGCGTCTTGCGCAACAGGAAGGCGAGCGGCAGGAACGGCAGCACGATCGCTTCCTGGCCGAGCTCAACGCCGAGGCTGAAACCGCCGAGCGATGCCGCCATCGCCGCGGGCGGCAACGACAGGCCGGCCAGCGCACTGGCAAATCCGAGGCCGTGGATGAATCCGAACGCGAATGCGACGACCCACGCGCGTCGGGTCACGATCGGATAGATGTTGTTGAGCGCGGCGATGATGATCGACAGTGCGATTCCGGATTCGACGAGCCGGCTCGGCAGGTTCACGTAGCCGAGCACGGACAAAGTCAGCGTCACCGAATGCGACACCGTGAACCCGGAAACCACCTTGATCAATTCGATCATCGCCCGAGAGAGCTTCGGCACCGGAATCCATCCGGTGTCGTTTGATGAGGCGGGGATCGCAGGCATCTGACGGGACGACAGCAGTGAGCGTCGATACAACACCGCCGGCAGCAGCAACGACAGAATGAACAACAGGTGGTCGGGGCCGGTCCAGATGTGCCAGATGCCATCGACCATGAAACTCTTGAACTGGCTCCAGCGGTCCGGCGCGCGCAGGTCGAGCATCGCGGTCGGCGTGTTCGGGCCGAGCACGGCGCCGGCGACGCGATCGCCCGCACGGATGGTCACGATCCCGCGATGGTAGGGGTCGACGTCCTCGAACAACCGGTAAACGATGCCCAGCCGGTTCGGGATTTCCTTGTCACAGACCGCGTCGAATTCGATCACGTCGTAGGCGCCATCGTTGTGCGCGTCGATCTTCTGTGCGGTCGGATGGGTTTCGCAGGTTAGCCCGTCGCCCTTGATCGTGAGCCCGCCCAGTGCGTAACGCTCTATCGCATCGCGATGCGCTTTCACTTCACCCCAGGTGATCGCGCTGTCGTGATCGCTGTCGATGTCGATCACGAAAGCAAGATCCCTCAGCGCGATGTCGAACTGGCCGCGCAGCACGTTGGGATTGGCCGGATCGGTGCGCAGCGTCAGATAAGCGTCGCTCTCCTTGTGCGCGAAGGCCGTGATCGGCAGCAACGCGAGCAACGCGGCCAGCCGGAGCAGAGCCGGGCGAAGCTTCATCGCGAGACTCCGGCGACAGGTTTGGCTGTCGCAGCGATCCGTGCAGCGGCCTGTGCCGCGAGCGCGCGCACGATCGGATCCTCGAACTGCGTTTGCCGCAGGAAATCGAGCACGACCTGCGCCGCTTCGGGCTTGCCTGCGGCGAGCGCCGCCTGCAGATAGATGCGGATGTCCTCCGGTGCGCGCTGGATCGTCCAATTGTTCTTCGCCAATCGCAGCGCGCGCTCCGGATCGTGTTGCAGCTCGAGCGCGAAACGCGCTTCTTCACGACCGTACAAACGGCTGTCGCCGCGTTGTTCGAGATCGTGGAACCGCGCGGCCATCTGCTGGACGTCGGCGCTGGCGGCCGGCAGTCGCAGCGCCGCTTCGGCCAGCGCCTTGCGCAGGAACGAGGTGTCCGATTGTTCGTAGGCGCGCGTGAGTTCCAGCGCTTCGCGTGCGCGGCCGTGATCGAGCAGGAAGTCGGCGTAATCGGCCAGCAGGAAATTATCGCCGGGCGCGAAGTGCAATGCCTGCCTGAACTCGGCGTCGGCGCGCGCGGCCTGCCCGAGCGTTTTCGCCGCATCCGCCATCAGGCCGTGGGCCCAGGATTGCAGCGCGGGCGGTTCGTTCGGCTCCTGCCGCAGCAACGTCTCGACGACTTGCAGCGCGCTTTGTGCATGGCCGTTCACAGCGGACCACGAACCGATACAGCCCGCCGTGATCAGTCCATCGACGCTGCCGAGCAGATGCGCGCAATCGCGATGCGCTTCATCCATGTCGCCCTGCACCAGCGTGACCGAGGCGAGCGTCAGCCATGCCTGCGCGTTGCCATCGTCGTGCTGTAGCACTGCTTGAAGGATGCGCCGCGATTCGACGAACTGATGACGGCTTTGCAAGATGGTGGCTGTTACCAGCAAGGCGTCGTCGGACGCGGGGTGCCGCGCGGCCCACGGCGCGATCACCGCCTGCGCACGACCCAGATAGCGTGCGTCGCCGGTATCGCGTCCGTAATCCAGATAGCCGCGGGCCAGCGCGACCGCGAGCTTGATGTCGCCCGGGTTGGCTTCGACCTGTTTTCTGAGCGCATCGAAGCCACGCACGCGCGGGTCGCTGGTCGATGGCAAGTGTTCGAGAATGGCGTTGTCGCTGGCGGGAACGTAGGGCTGCGCCGTATTCGCGGCGACCGCGTCGTTCAGGACGAATGCAAACAATGACGCGACGATCGCGCGCATCCAGAACGCGGCTCGCGGGCGTCGCGCCGCAGCACATCCGTCGTTGGCATTGGTCGTGTACACGTCGATCGGAATCCCGCAATGATGGCGGCGGATGGAATGGAATCGCGGGTGGCGCGATCAGGATATTTCGACGCGGCCCGAAAAACCGACGGCGCCAGGGCGCCGTCGGTTGCATCAGATCGCATCGTCGTTGGTCAGTGATGCAGTTTACGGATCGCCGCAGCGCGAACAGCCGCCGCCGCGCTGTCGGTCGCACCCGGCAGCGGTGTTTGCAGGTACGGGAAGACGCTGAGGAAATCGTTCGCGCTCAACGCCGCGCCATCGGTGTAAGGAAGCTGCCCGGACGGAGCGTCGGCGCTGGACAGCAACGCGCCCATCAGAACCCGCAGCTCGATGTCCACCACATCGTCGCCCGGACGACGGCCGTTCGGGAAGCCCGCCGTATCGCCCGCAAGTACGGCCAGCGTGTTCTGCGCGGCCGCCGGTTTGGGCGCGATGCTCGTGTTCAGACGCATCATCTCCGCAGCCCTGACGTTGGCGGGTTGGTTCAGACCCTGTACGCCGGTCAGGAATGCCGCCACCAGATCGGTACGCGGGAACTTGGTCGGCGCCGCGACGCTCGGGAACAAGGCGTGGATCAGCACCGGCATCGTCGGGTTGGTCACGTAAGTCGCGAACTGCGCGTCGTTCCTGGGCTGCGAGCTGTTGAACCTGTCCTTGTCGGGCAGGCCGATCACCACCTCATTGACCAGCGGCGCCGACAATCGCGACACCTGCGTGTAACTGGGCGCTGGTGTAGGCGGCGATGCCAGCACGCTGGCGGTCGTCCATGCGCCGATGATCGGGTTGCCGCCGGTGGCCACGCAGGCGATTGGTACTTCCAGCGCGATCGTGGTGATGTTCTTGTCCGCAAGCTCGTTCGGATTGCCGTTGGTCGGGCCGAGCGGATTGAGGTGGATCAGATCGAATACCTTGCCGAGCGCAACCG
>JANXZP010000085.1 GCA_025355485.1 Pseudomonadota bacterium | reverse complement strand
GTGTTGCCGTGGCGATCCACGGTGACGATCACGCGTTCCATCGGCATGTCGAGCCGCTTGGCGGTCGCCTGGATGATGCGCAGGTTGGCCTGGTGCGGGATCAGCCAGTCGATCGCGTGGCGGTCGATGCCGTTGGCGTCGAGGGTTTCCTCGACCACCGCATCGAGCGTCTTCACCGCGACCTTGAACACCTCGCTGCCGGCCATCATCACGCGCACGCCGGCGTTCTTTTCGTCCAGCTTGAAACCCGCCGAGACGCCGACCGGATTCCACAGCAATTCCTTGAACGCGCCGTCGGCATGCATGTGGGTGGAGATGATGCCGGTCTCGTCGTCGGCCTTCAGCACGACCGCGCCCGCGCCGTCGGCGAACAGCACGCAGGTCGCGCGATCGGACCAGTCGAGCATGCGGGTCAGGGTTTCGGCGCCGATCACCAGCGCGGTTTTCACCGTGCCCGCGCGGATGAACTGGTCGGCGATGCTCAGCGCATACATGAAGCCCGAGCACGCGGCGTTGACGTCGAACGCCATGCAGCCGTTCGCGCCCAGCCGCGTCTGCACGAGGCAGGCGGTGGACGGAAAGATCAGGTCGGGCGTGGTGGTGCCGACGATCAGCAATTCGACATCGGCGCCGGTGATGCCGGCCGCTTCCATCGCGCGCGATCCGGCCTCGAAGGCGAGGTCGCTGGTGGTCTGGCCTTCGGCCGCGACACGGCGTTCGCGGATGCCGGTGCGCGTCTGGATCCATTCGTCGGTGGTCTCGACGAACTGCGCGAGATCGGCGTTGGTCAGCACCTTCTCGGGCAGATAACTGCCGGTGCCGGCGATGCGCGAATACACGCGTTGCGCCTGTTGGGTCACCACGTTCTCCTGTCGAGCCGTCGCGTGCGGATGCCTTTGCGCGCGCAATCGTGCGCGCGGAACATCGCTCTTACTCGTCGGTTTCGACCGAAGCCTTGGGCTCGATCACCTGGCGGCCGCGGTAATAGCCGTCCTTGGTGATGTGATGGCGGATGTGGGTCTCGCCGCTGGTCTTGTCGGTGGACAGCTGCTTGCCGGTCAGCGCGTCGTGCGCGCGGCGCATGCCCTTGCGCGAAGGGGAGACGCGGGATTTTTGGACTGCCATGGTGATTCTCCGGAACGTTTTTTATGTAGCGTTACTTGGATTGTTTCGTGCTTGGATGTTTCAGGCCCGCCAAAGCGGCGAACGGATTGATGCTGGTTTCCTGCCCGGCGGATTCCGCGACCGGCGGCCAGATCAACTCGACCGGATCGCTGCTCGGGTCCATCGGTACCACCGGAATCGCGAGGATCAATTCGTCCTCGATCAGTTCCAGCGGGTGGATCGTGCCGTCCGCTTCCGGGATCAGCATTTCGTACTCTTCCGGCAACTCGGCTTCCTGCTCTTCGCGGGCGACCAACCCCAACCGTTGCACGATCCGCACCGACAACAGGAATCGCTGCAGGCTGCGCTGGCAGATCAGCGGCAATTCGGCCTGCGCGCGGATCTCCACGTAGGGCACGTCCAGCGCCCCGCGATCGAATTCCAGTTCGTAACGGCACTCGCCTTCCGCCTGCTCCAGCGCATCGCGCAGGCGCGGCATTGCAGCCAGCGGCAGCGTGCCCTCGAAACGGCGACCCGCGGCCAGCATGCGCCAAGCATCCAGCGTCTCGGGCAGGCCAGCGGACATAAGCGTGAAAGAATACGGTTCGGCACCGGTTCGTGTCAACTCCGACAAGTCGTACCGCTGCGGGTTTGCAGCCCATCGGAGCGCTGGTGCAGACTGCCCCCTCGACGTTGGAGACTGCCCGTGACAGCCTTCCTGTTCATCCTCGCAGTGCTCGCCGTGGTCGGCGGGATGAGCCTGTGGAGGTTTGGCCAGAACCGTCGCCGCCAGCGTACCTTGACCCGCATCATGGACGATGCCGACGCGATGGAAAGCCTGTTGCGCCGCACCCGCGAGCGGATGGGCGTGATGCAGCAAGTGGTCGGCCGGATGCCGGCGGACATTGCCGCCGATGCGCGCGCCTCGCTGGACAGCAGCGACCGCCTGCAGGCCGGTTTCCGCGACCTGCTGCAGCATCGGATGTGGTTGCAGCAAAACGTGGACACCGCCAGCCAGCATGCGCTCGACGAAGCGGCCATCGCGCTGGAACGCGCGCGCGCGCGCATCGCGGCCGAACTCGACCGGCTCGACAACGCCGGCGCCGAACTCGAATCCGCGACCGGCCCAGCAATCGCGGCGGCCGTGCGCGAACCACCGGCGTTGCGTCGCAGCGGCGGCTGATTCATGCCGATCCGTCCGCAACTGATCCTCGCCTCGACCTCGATCTATCGCCGGCAACTGCTGGATCGGTTAGCCCTGCCCTATACCATCGTCTCGCCAGCGACCGATGAATTGCCGCGCATTCACGAGACGCCGCCGGCGTTGGCTGAACGCCTCGCGCGCGCCAAGGCCGATGCGGTCGCGGCCTTGCATCCCGAAGCATGGGTGATCGGCTCGGATCAGGTCGCCGAACGCGATGGCGTCGCGCTGGGCAAGCCGGGCGACCATACGAACGCAGTTACGCAGTTACGAACGGCATCAGGTCGTGTGCTGCGCTTTCACACTGCAGTCTGCCTGCGCTGCGTCGCAGCCGACGCCGCATTCGTGTATCGCGATGTCACCGTAGTCGCATTCCGCACGCTCGATGACGCCAGCATCGAACGTTACTTGCGCAGCGAACAGCCCTACGACTGCGCCGGCAGTTTCAAGTCTGAAGGCCTGGGAATTTCGCTGTTCGAGTCCATCCGCAGCGACGACCCTACCGCGCTGATCGGACTGCCGCTGATCGCGCTCGCTCGCATGTTGCGCGAGGCGGGTCTCGACGTGCCGTAAGCGGCGTGGCATCGCCGCGGCGCAGCGGCTTCAATGCATCAAACGTACGTCGATCGTCCGATTCTCCAGAACCCGCACACGACCATCGCGACCCGTCACGCGCAGCGCTAGTACGTGTTCGCCGACCGCCACGCCGCGCAGATCAACGCGTGCGATGAAGCCGACCTGCGGATGCTGCGGATCGTCGCTGTCGGGCCATTGCGAACGCACGCCTGGATTATCGGTGCCGTAATGCACCGGACCAAGATTGCGCCCATCGATCAACACCTCGACACGCGCCACACCGACACCATCCTGCGATGCCCAGCCGCGCAGGTCGAACGCGCCCGACACCGACGCGCCCGGCAGCGGAATATCGAGGAACGCCAACGCCGGTGCATCGCAGCGCCCGCTCGCGCCCGGATCGTAGCGATAGAACAGGAAACGCTCGCGCCCTTCATCGATGCTCGATTCGCCGACCGCGCGCAGGCCCGGAAGCAGCGCGCAAAGATGCCGATTCCACGGCTCGCGCAATGTCAGTTCCAGCGCATGTTCCTCGACCACCAGCAGGATCGGATGCTGCGCGATGACCGCCGGCAGCGCGCCCTCGTCGCGATCCCACAAGGCGAGTTGCAGCGCTCGGCCGTGCTTGGCATTGAGCGGATGATCGAGAGCGATGACGTGCTTCGTACCCCGCAATGCGAATTCCAGTTCGGCCGCGAGAATGAAATTGTCAGCGACGACGACCGTGTCTGCCGGCATCGTCGCGAGTCGCGTCTGCGTCACGGCACCGGTCGCATTCCAGCCCGCGAACATGTCCGGATAAAACCCCATGCGTGCCAGTCGCAGGTCGCCACCGGGCAGTGTGAGCTGGATCGCGAAGATCCACATCGCCGCGCACACGATGCTGTTGCTGCCCACGATCCACGCTTGGCTGCGGCGATGCCCACGATCGCGCAACAACCACGGCAGGCAGGCCAGCAGCGGCAGGTATGCCGACAGCGGCCAATGGAACGACACCCGCTGGATGTCCACGAACGGCGCGAACCCGATGAAGATCGCGATCGGCAAACCCGATGCGATCAGCAGGAATCGCCAGTGCGGATCGGAACGGCGTCGCCACGCCTGCCACAACGTCCACAACAGCGCGGCATAAAGCAATGGCCCGACGAAGATCGGCTGCGCGAGCTGCAATTTCAGTCCGTAGGAATGGAAGCTCCACGGATGCCGATCCACGAACTGGAAACGCAGTCCCGCTTCGTGGTGGTCGAGGTTGAACAGCAGGATCGGCAGCCACGCGAGTGCGCCCGTCGCCAACACGACCAGCACGCCCGGACGTCGCAACAACGCACGCCCTTCGCGCGAAGCCAACAACCCTGCGCCACCAGCGAACAACGCGATCGCAAACCGATAGTGACTGTTCGCGCCCAGCGTCAGCGCGACCGCAAGTTGCACGCATGCGCCGAAGCTGTAACGTTCCAGCAACGCCGTGCATGCATCAAATGCCAACAGGGTCGCGAACACCAGCGGCACATCAGGCAGTGCAAGCAAACCGGTCAGTGAAGACAGCGGCAACAGCAAGGTGAACAAGCCCGCGCGCCAGCCGGCATCGTCACCGAACCATCGCGCGGCGATGCGTACGCTCAGCCACGGCAACGCCGCGCCGAGCAGGAGGAACGGCCAGCGCAATCCGAACGGGTTGTCGCCGGCTACCGCTACGCCCAGCCGCGCCAGCCACGCGGTCAGGCCGGGCAGGTCGGAATAGGCCCACGCCAGGTGCCGGCCTTCCAGCCAGTACCATGCCTCATCGCCGAGCAACGGAATGGAACACGCCAGCCACAGCTTCAGCAGCAGCAAGCCGATCCACAGCGCCAGGAACGTGCGTCTCGGCGTCAGCACCATCGCCACACCAGCTCGCGATAGACTCGACCCTCGATCATTCCGATTGCATCCGCCGACGACATCCGCATGCACGCCCAAGCCAACGTTCCGCCCATCCTAACCGAGCCCGCGCGCGTCGCCCTCGCCGCGGCCATCGCCCAGGTCAACAAGCTGGTGCTGGGCAAGCCGCGCGAAGTCAGGCTTGCATTCGCCTGCATGATTGCGGGTGGCCACCTGCTGATCGAGGATCTGCCCGGCCTCGGCAAGACCACGCTCGCGCACGCGCTGGCGGCGACGGTCGGGCTGGAATTCCAGCGCACCCAGTTCACCTCCGACCTGCTGCCATCGGACATCATCGGAGTGTCGGTGTTCGACCAGGCCCAGCAGCGTTTCCATTTCCATCCGGGGCCGATCTTCACCCAGCTGATGCTGGCCGACGAAATCAATCGCGCGCCGCCGCGCACGCAGAGCGCGCTGCTCGAAGCCATGGCCGAACAGCAGGTCACCGTGGACGGCACAACCCATGCGTTACCGCTGCCGTTCTTCGTGATCGCGACCCAGAACCCTGCGGATCTCGCAGGCACCTATCCATTGCCCGATTCGCAGCTCGACCGTTTCCTGCTGCGGCTCTCGCTGGGCTATCCGGACAGCCGCGCCGAACGCGAGATGCTGTCCACCGAGGATCGCCGCGACCTGATCGCTCAGGCCAGGCCCTTGCTGCAGGCCGCCGACGTGCTCGCGTTGCGCGACGCGTCGCTGCGCGTGCACGCCAGCGACGCGTTGATCGCCTACGTGCAGGAGTTGCTGACGCAAAGTCGCCGGCATCCGGGCGTGAAAGTCGGGCTGTCGCCACGCGCCGGACTCGCACTGTTGCGCGCAGCGCGATCGCAGGCGCTGATCGAGGGCCGCGACCACGTGTTGCCGGACGACGTGCAATCGCTGTTCGCCGAAATCGCCTCGCACCGATTGGTGCCCGATGGCGACGACAACGGCCGCGACCGCCTCGCCCAGCAGATCCTGCACGCGGTCGCGGTGGACTGAATCGTGGACATCACCATGGGCGCGAAGCTGCTCTCGCGGCTGGCGCTGATGGCCAGGCCACGTCGCGCCGAAGTGCTGCCTGCCGCGCTTGATCGCCACCGCATCTACACGCTGCCCACGCGCTTTGGGATGTTCCTCGCCGCACTGCTCAGCACGATGCTGCTGGGCGCGCTGAACTACAACAACAACCCCGCCTTGCTGCTCGGCTTCCTGCTCGCCGCAGCGGCGCAGTTGAGCCTGCATGTCACCCATCTGTCGCTGAGCGGCGTGCGCCTGCGCAGTGCGCGCGCTGCGCCGGTGCATGCGGGCGATGCCATCGTGCTGGAACTGTGCCTGGATGCCACGCGCTCGCGCTCGCGCACGGGCCTTGTGCTCGAATCCGGAACCGCGCGCACGGTATTCGCATTGACCACGGCCGAGCAGATAGAGGTCGCACTCATGCTGCCGACCACAACGCGCGGATGGCTGCGTCCGGGCCGGATCAAATTGTCGACGACGCAGCCGTTCGGACTCGCGCGCAGCTGGGCATGGTTCTGGCCGGATGCGTCGGTGCTGGTGTATCCGGCGCTCGAAGCGCACGCGCCACCCCTGCCGTTGCACAACGGCCCCGGCGCGCGTGCGCGGGTGCGCGCGCAGGGCGAGGAACCGCACCATCTGCGCGATTACCGCAGCGGCGATCCGCCACGCCAGGTCGCGTGGAAGCCCTCGGCGCGGATCGGCAAATTGCTGGTACGCGAATACCAGGAATACAACGACCGCGAACTGGTGCTGGACTGGAACGTCCTGCAACAGTTGCCGATCGAGGCGCGCATCTCGCGGCTCGCGCGCTGGGTAGTCGAGGCCGATCGCATCGGCGCGCGTTATGCGCTGGTGCTGCCGGCGCAACGACTTGGCCCGTCGCAGGGACATGCGCATCGTCACGCGTGTTTACAAGCTTTGGCGTTGCTGCCGCATGGCTAAGTCTATTTCGCCGCCGCTGGATCGCAACAACCGGCTCTGGTGCCTGGCCGCGATGCTGGCCTGTTCACTATCGCTGCTGCGACTGATTCCGGGCTGGCTGGCGATCGCGTTGCTGGTCGCGCAGTTCGCCAGCGTCGCGATCACCTGGCGGCGGCCTGCGCCGGCCGTGCTGCGCCTGCTGCTGACCGCCGGCATTATCGGACTGGTGCTGTCGGCCTACGGTTTCCGCCAGGGTCGCGACACCGCGAGCGCGGTACTGCTCGCGATGCTGATGATCAAGCCGATCGAACTGCACACGGTGCGCGATGCGCGCAGCCTGGTCGGATTCGGACTATTCGCATTGTTCGCCGCGTTCCTGCTCGATCAGGGACCGCTGACACTCGCGCTCGCATTGCCGGCCGCCGCGCTGGCCTATGCGAGTTGCGCGCGACTGGCCGATGCCGAGATCGGCATGTCGAGCGCGGGCACCAGCTGGAAAAACATCGTCGCGGTGCTCGGTCTGTTCGCGCTCGCCGCGCCGCTCACTCTGGCCGGATTCTGGCTGTTCCCGCGCTTGGCCAGCCCGTTGTGGGGCGTGCCGGACGTGGCCAAGGCGAAGGTCGGGATCAGCGATCGCATGGCGCCGGGCGACTGGGTCGATCTGCTCAGCGACGACACGCCGGCGTTCCGCGTGCGCTTCACCGGGCCGATTCCATCGCGCGAATCGTTGTATTGGCGCGGACTGGTGATGTGGGATTTCGATGGCCGCGCGTGGACGCAACCGGATTGGCCGCGTGGATTGCTGCCCGCGCGTTTCGTATCGACCGCGCAGCCGGTGCGTTACGAGATCACCCTCGAACCGACCGACAAACTCTGGCTGTTCGCGCTGGATCTGCCGCAGGGCGCGCCGGAAGGCACGCTGCTCGCGCAGGATCTGACCTTGTATGCGCAGCGTCCGGTCAGCAGCCTGCAGGCCTACAACATGACGTCGGCCGCGCCATCGCAGTTCGAATCCGAACTCGATTCGCGCGAACGCTACGCCGCGACGCGGCTGCCGCCCGGCTACAACCCGCGCACGCGCGAACTGGCGCGACAGTGGCGCAACGAGGGCGACGACGACGACGCGATCGTGCAACGCGCGCTGGCGATGTATCACGCGAAGTTCAGCTACTCGCTGGCCGCGCCGCCGCTGGGCCGCAACAGCGTGGACGAATTCCTGTTCGATACGAAGATCGGCTACTGCGAACATTTCAGTTCGTCGTTCACCTTCCTGATGCGCGCCGCCGGCATTCCCGCGCGCGTGGTGACCGGCTATGTCGGCGGTTATCGCAATCCGATCGGCGACTACTGGCTGGTGCGCCAGTCCGACGCGCACGCATGGTCGGAAGTGTGGCTGCCGGGGCGCGGCTGGACGCGGGTGGATCCGACCGCATCGGTCGCGCCCGAACGCGTTTTCCTGCGATCTGCCGGCGCCGCAGGCGGACCGGGGGGGGGCACGTTCGGCGACCTGTTCAATGTCGGCGACTGGATGCGCCGTAGCTGGAACGATTTCGTACTCGGCTTCGACGCCGCGCGCCAGCTGTCCCTGCTGAGCAGGTTCGGATTGCACGACGCCGACACCGGTACGCTGGTGATCGTGTTCGCGGTGGTCAGCGGCTTGTTGTTGGTGCTGGTCGCGTTGTTGCAGTTGCGCGATCGCGGCCCGCGCCCCGATCCGTTGCTGCGTGCATGGGCGCGCTTCACTGCGCGGCTCGCACGCGCGCATCTGCGCAAGCTGCCGCACGAACCGGCGCGGTCGTATGCGCGACGCGTCGCCGCCCTGCTACCGTCGCAGCGCGAGGAAGTGCTGTCGCTCAGCCATCGTTTCGCCGCCGCGCGCTATGCGCGTTCCGGACTCGACGACGAAGCCCGCCGCGCGCTCGTCGTTTCGCTGCGCGCATTCCGGGTTCTGGCCGAACGCCGGCATTGAAGCGCGCACTTAACCCAATGGCACGTGCAGCGGGGCGCCGCCGAGCAGATGCAGGTGGACGTGGAACACCGTCTGCCCGCCATCGCGATTGCAGTTCATTATGGTGCGATAGCCGCTCTCGGCGAAACCTTCGCGCTTCGCATACGCCGCTGCGGCGAGCACGAGTTTTCCTACCAGCACGGCATCGTCTGGCTTGAGATCATTCAATGTTGCGATTGACCTGCGCGGCACGAACAACACGTGCACCGGCGCCTGCGGATGGATGTCGCGGAACGCGACGACGTCGGCGTCCTCGTAAACGATGTCGGCCGGGATTTCGCGGCGGATGATCTTGTCGAACAGGGTATTGGTCACGGCTCGTTTCCTTCGTGCTATTCGGCCAATTCGATTTCGGTTTGTTTCGCCGGCACGTTGAATCCGGAATCGATTTCGACGAGGTAGACCACCTCGGGATCGAATTGTTCGATCGAGACGAGCGAGCCCACGTTTCCGGTGTGTTCACCCGCGAGGATGATCACGAGGTCGTCGTGCGCGAAATTCACGCCGTCGACGGGCTTCCCGGCGCGCCACGCGGCCTGGATTTCTGCGGAGACGCTGGCCATGTCAGTTGGGAACCTCGCTGCGACTGCCGAACGCATGCGACAGGGTACCGCGATCGATGTATTCGAGCTCGCCGCCAAGCGGCACGCCGTGCGCGATGCGACTGGGCTGGACTTTGCGCTGGCGCGCGAGTTGCGCGAGGTAATGCGCGGTCGCTTCGCCTTCGACGGTCGGGTTGGTCGCGATGATGAGTTCGCGCACCGTGCCTTCAGCGAGCCGCGCGGCAAGACGTTCGAGGCCGAGTTCGCGCGGGCCGATGCCGTCGAGCGGCGAGAGCCGCCCTTGCAGCACGAAATACAGGCCGCGATAGCCGGTCGCCTGTTCGATCGCGAGCCGATCCGCGGGCGATTCGACTGCGCACAACAACGCGGCGTCGCGCGTCGGACTCGCGCAGATCGCACACAGTTCGGCTTGGCTGAAATCGCGACAGCGCGTGCAATGGCCGACCTTCTCCATCGCTTCGGCCAGGCGTTCGCCCAGGCGACGCGCGCCGTCGCGGTCGCGTTCGAGCAGGTGATAGGCCATGCGCTGCGCGGATTTCTGGCCGACGCCGGGCAGGCAGCGCAGCGCTTCGATCAACTGCTCCAGCAGCGGAGTGGCGCTCAGAACCCCATCCCCGGAGGCAGTTGCATGCCGCCCGTCGCGGCGGATGTGAGTTTGCCCGCTTCCGCATTCGCCTTCGCGACCGCGTCGTTGAACGCTGCGGCGACCAGATCCTCGAGCATGTCGGCATCGTCGAGCACCGACGGATCGATGCGTACGCGACGGCATTCCATCTTGCCGGTCAGCGTTACCGCGACCATGCCGCCGCCGGATTGTCCGTTGACTTCGAGCACGGCGAGTTCTTCCTGCACGCGCTTGAGGTTGTCCTGCATGCGCTGGGCCTGCTGCATGAGTTGGGCGATGTCTCCGCGCATGGTTCGGTTCCTGGTATCAGTTTTCGTCTGTGGGCCGTATCGAATCGGGCACGAGCTTCGCGCCGAATTGCTGCATGTAGCGCTGCACCGACGGATTGTCCATGAACTCGCGTTCGGCGTTCGACTGGCGTTCGTCGCGCTGGCGTGCGTTGCGTGCATGCAGGCTGTCGCCGTCGGCCGTGGCTTTGGAGAAAACGATTTGCGGCGCAGCGCCCAGATGATTCGCAAGCGCGTCGGCGAGCTTGCCGATCAGCGCATCGCTGCGCAGGTGCTCGAAACCATCGGGCAATGCCAGCGTCAGCACGCCATCCGCATGTCCGACGAACGTGGCATGCGCGGCGAGATCGCGCGCAGGACCCTTGAGTCCGCTGTCGGCGACGAGCGCCATCCAGCCATCGGCATCGCGCAGCACGCGCAGTTGCGCATCGTTACGCGGCGCGATCGCTGGCGCTTCTGTCGCAACGAAGGCAGCCTCGCGTACGGGCGTGGCGACGCGCGACGCGGCAGACACGGCGGTGTGACCGGCGGTACGAATACCGCCTTGCGGCGCAGCGGTGGTCTTGTTCGGAGACGGCGGCGCAGTGCGGCGCGGCGATGCATCGCTGGTGGTTTCGACAGCGTTCGCACTCGCTGGGCGGAATGCCAGCATGCGCAACAGCGCCATCTCGAAACCCGCGCGCTGGCTCGGAGCGAGCGACAGGTCACGACGGCCATTGATCGCCATCTGGTACCAGAGCTGCACGAGTTCGGGCACAAGCCTTGCGGCCAACGCAGCGATGTCCACTTCGACCGAATCGGCTTCATCGTCCGCCACACCCGGAACGAGTTGCTGCAACTGGATGCGATGCAGGGTCGCTGCGACGTCGTCGAGCACCTGGCCGAAATCCGGCGAGAAACCCGCCAGCGCATCGATCTCGGCCATTAACGCAACGCCATCGGCATTGGCGAGCGCTTCGAGCAAGGCACCGACGCGCGCGCGGTCGACCGTGCCGAGCATCGCGCGTACACCGGCCTCGTCGAGCACGCCAGCCGTGTACGCGATCGCCTGGTCGAGCAGTGAAAGCCCGTCGCGCAAGCTGCCGTCCGCGCCGCGCGCGAGCAATGCAAGCGCACCAAGATCGATCGGCATGCCTTCAGCGGCGAGGATTTTTTCCATCTGCCCGCGGATCTGCGCTTCATCGAGGCGCTTGAGGTTGAACTGCAGGCAGCGCGAAAGAACGGTGACCGGCAGCTTCTGCGGATCGGTCGTCGCGAGCAGGAACTTCACATGCGGCGGTGGTTCTTCCAGCGTCTTGAGCAGCGCATTGAACGCCGGCTTCGACAGCATGTGCACTTCGTCGATCAGGTAGACCTTGGTGCGGCCGCGCGACGGCATGTATTGCGCGTTCTCGATCACCTCGCGCACGTCGTCGACGCCGGTGTTGGACGCGGCATCGATCTCGAGCAGGTCGACGAAACGTCCGGCATCGATGTCGAGGCAGGTCGCGCATTCGCCGCAAGGTTCGGCGCCCTGCCCGCGCTCGCAGTTCAGGCTTTTCGCGAAGATCCGCACGATGGTGGTCTTGCCGACGCCGCGTGTACCAGTGAACAGGAACGCGTGGTGCACGCGACCGGATGTGAGCGCATTGGTCAGCGCGCGCACCACGTGCGTCTGTCCGACCAGTTCGGCGAAACGCCGGGGGCGCCATTTGCGGGCAAGCACGAGATAGGACATGCGCTTATTGTGCCTACCCGACAGAGTGCGGCCAAGCGGCGCAGTGGTGCGGGTTGCTGCAGCAAGGTAGAATGCCGCGCTGTAGCGAATCCGGAGAGGTGTCCGAGTGGTTGAAGGAGCACGCCTGGAAAGTGTGTAAGCGGCTAAACCCCGCTTCGCGGGTTCGAATCCCGCTCTCTCCGCCAGATCCCTACACCGTGCCGCACATCGGCCGGATTCAAAAGCCGTCGGAGCCATCCGACGCATCGCTCAATGGCGGCCCCGTCGGCGCCCTCGCGACGATAGCTTGCAAACCCCGCCAGGTCCGGAAGGAAGCAACGGTAGCGAGTGATTCGGGCGCCGGGGTGTCGCTGGCGGGGCTGCCACCTTCTCTTCGTTTCTTCCGGCCTTGGGCCGTTGGTAAGTTCGGCATCCATTCCTCACTAACCAACCCTGCCTACGCTCCTGCTTCGGCGCACAACGATGCGCGATCTGCCACTGGCAGATCGCAAACGCATCGCTGTGCCCGGAAGGAAGCAACGGTAGCGAGTGATTCACTCGGGCCATCCATGGCCCTCGCTCTGCGGGCGGCTTCGCCGTGCTGATCGGCATTCCTGCCGATCAGTCGGGCGCCGGGGTGTCGCTGGCGGGGCTGCCACCCTGCGTTTCACTCAGCGATGTGCGTTATTTCGCGGCCGCCGAACCGATCTTCAGTTCCGGCTTCCCCGCGGCACGCAATTTGGCGTTGAGCGCAGCCAGGTCTTCGGACTTCAGTCGCTGCCAATTGGCCATCGCGCTGTCCAGCATCGGAATCAGCGCGTCGTAACCGCTGCGCGCATCATGCGATGGCGCGGCGTCGGCGTCATCGGCGGCACTCGCGAGCTTGCCCAGCGAACCACCGAGGAATGCCAGCGTGCTCGTGGTCTTCGGCGGCATCGCCCAAGCGTTGTTCGGATTGGGCGCATCGACGATGCCGGCGACGCCAACGACCCTGGCATCAAGCGCGGCGTACGCTTCCGCGAATGCCGGATCAGGCTGCTTGCGCGCGGCGAGCAACGCAGCATGCAACTGCTCTGCCTCGCCAATTGCGGATGCAAGGAGTGCCTGCGCGGTTTCGACCTTGCGTGCGAATGCGAATTGCTGCGCGTACGCATCGGCCGGCAACTTCACGCGCGGGTCGGGAACGACAGCCAGCGGTTGTTTCCAGCGCTGCCCATCGACCGTGAGTTCGATTGAATAATTTCCCGGCGGCGCCCACGCGCCATCGGCATAAGCGCTGCCCTCGGCGATCGCCGGCAAGGCCGGGTAGCGCAGCGGCCAGATGAAGCGATGCAGGCCCGGCGTCGTCGCGAGCGCGGATGGCGCAACGAACCATTCCGGCGCGATGCCTGCTGTCGCCGGATCGTGCTTAGCCGGTGCATCGGAGCTGGAATAACGGCGCACGAGCTGTCCGGCTGCGTCGTAGATCATCAGTTGCATCGGCTGTTTTGGCGTAGTCGCCAACGCATAGTCGATGCACGCTCCGAACGGCGGATTCACCGTGGTCGGTTCGTCTTTCGGCAATGGCGTGCCGGTAAAACCGGCCGCGCGCACGCGGATTGCGATAGACGGCTTGAACAACCGCGTCGTATCGCGGGACAGATCCGAATCCATCTGGCGCAACGATGCGATGCCATCGAGAACCCAGAAACTGCGCCCATGCGTCGCAATCACCAGATCGTCGCCATGCACCTCGATATCGCGCACCGACGTGCGCGACAGGTTCATCTGTAGCGACTGCCAATGCGCGCCATCGTCGAACGACAGGTACATGCTGTGTTCGGTAGCCGCGTACAGCAGGCCGCGCCGTTTCGGATCCTCGCGCACGGCATTGACGAAATCGCCATCGCGGATGCCGGTCACGATCGGCTGCCAGCTCTTGCCGCCGTCGCGCGTGCGATAGATGTAAGGCTTGCGATCGTCGAGCCGATGCCGGTCGATCGCGGCGTACGCGGTTCCGGCATCGAAATGCGAGGCCTCGATGATGCCGACCTTAGCCCACGGCGTGAGCTGCGGCGGGGTGACGTTCTCCCAATGCGCGCCTGCATCGCGCGTGCGCCAGATCAGGCCGTCATCGGTACCCAGCCACAGCAGGTTCGCATCCAGTATTGAGGGCGCGATCGCATAGATCACGCCGCGACGCGGCCCGGTGCCGAGATTGTTCGCGGCGGTGATCGCATCCAGGTTGTCCGGCACGCCGGGATTTTCGCGCGTGAGATCGGGGCTGATCGCCGCCCAATGTTCGCCGCCATCGGTGGTGCGGAACAGTTTCTGGTTCGCGTAATACAGCGCCTTGGCTCCGCTCTTCGAGAATGCCAGCGGCAAGGTCCAGGTACGGCGGTACAGAGTGCCGGGTTCGGCGAGGGTCGGATCGATCGGACGCGACTGCTCGGTGCGCAGGTTGAGTTTCTCCACGCCACCGCCGCTGCCGTAAACGGTGTCCGGATCGTCGGGATCCGGCGCGATCATGCCGCTCTCGCCGCCCGCGGCGACTTCCTTGAATTGTTCCATCGAGATCAGCGCCGTGCCGACAACCGCGCTCGGCACTTCCACCGCGCCGGAATCCTGCTGCGATCCGTACACGCGATACGGAAAGCGGTTGTCGGTGCTGACGTGGTAGAGCTGCGCGGTCGGCTGGTTGTGCCAGCTCGACCAGGTCTTGCCGCCGTTCAAGCTCACGATCGCGCCCTGGTCGACGCCGAGGATCTGCCGATCCGGATTCGCCGGGTCAATCCACAGCGCGTGGAAATCGTCGCCGGTTTCATCGCCCTTCAACGGAATGAAATGCGCGCCGCCATCGTCGGTGCGCAGCACGATGGTGTTCATCGCGTAGACGCGGTCGGCATTCTTCGGATCGACCGCGATCTCGCCGAAGTACCAGCCGCGCTGCCAGATACGCACGTCGCCGCTGGTCTTGCGCCAGTGCGCACCCGCATCGTCGGAGCGATACAGGCCGCCCTCGTCGCCATCGACCAGCGCATAGACGCGAGCAGGATTGCTTTGCGCGACCGCGACGCCGATGCGTCCCACATGCGCATCCGGAAATCCGTTGCCCACGACATGCGTCCAGTGATCGCCGCCGTCGCTGGATTTGTACAGGCCCGATCCCGGCCCGCTCGCTGGCGGGTAGACGTTCCATGGCGTGCGCCGCGCCTGCCACATCGCGGCGTAGACGACTTGCGGATTGTCCGGCTCGAACGCGAGGTCGATCGCGCCGGTATCGTTGCCCTTGCCGAGCACGCGATCCCAATGCGCGCCGCCGTCGCGCGAACGGAACACGCCACGTTCGGCATTCGGCCCGTAGGGGTGGCCGAGCGCGGCGACGAACACGGTGTTCGCATCGCGCGGATCGACGATGACCTTGCCGATCTGCTGGGTGTCGGCCAGCCCGATCTTCGTCCACGTCCTGCCGGCATCGGCCGAGCGGTACATGCCGTCGCCCTGCGCGATGTCCGAACGCATGTCGGCTTCACCGCTGCCGACGTAGATCACCTTCGGATCGGACGGAGCAACCGCGATCGCACCGATCGTGCTGACTGGCTGGTCGTCGAAGATCGGCTGCCAGGTGCGGCCGGCATCGAGCGTTTCCCACACGCCGCCATTGACCGCGCCGAAATAGAAATGCTGCGGTTGCCCTTGCACGCCCGCGACCGCGAGTACGCGACCGCCGCGGAACGGACCGAGCAATCGCCAGTGTAGGTCGCCGAAGTCCGATGTCGCCGCATACGCGCCTGCCGCGCCGAGACACAAACAGAGCAAACCGACGCCATGCAGCACAGCGGAGCGCAGCGCGGCGAGCGGGTTCGTCGATGGCATGGCGATATCCTGACGGCGGCAATACGCCGGATTGGGTGGCTCAACAGGGAAATCCAGCGACCTACGACGCAAGCATAGCGGCATGCACGCCGCGCGCGCAGCATGACTTTCGGGCTATGCGTCCGGATGCAGCCAGCCCGCATCGCCGTCGGCATATCGCTCGTGCTTCCAGATCGGAACCCGCAACTTGACCTCGTCGATGATCCAGCGGCACGCGGCGAATGCGGCATCGCGATGCGCGGCGGTCACCCCGACCCATACCGCGAGCTCGCCGAGTTCCAGATCGCCAATGCGATGCACGGCGCAGGTCTTGACGATGGCGAAGTGTTTGCCAGCTTCATCGAGTATCCGCGCGCCTTCGGCTTCGGCGAGCTCGGCGTAGGCTTCGTAGCGCAGCCCGCGCACCGGCCTGCCCTCGTTGTGGTCGCGCACCCAGCCCTCGAACACCGCGCAGGCGCCGGCATGCGGATCGGACAATGCGGCGCGCAGGGCGGCGGTGTCGATGGGCTGGTCGCTGATGGAAAACGACTTCATGTCAGCCACCGGACACGGGAGGGATGAAGGCGATCTCGTCGCCCTCGTTCGCGTGATCGTCCCATCGCGCGAAGGCACCGTTTCGCGCGACCCGCAGCCGATCCCGCGCCAACGCAAAACCATGGCGCGCCTGCGCATCGTCGTAGAGTTGTGCGAGCGACATCATCGCGACGTCCAGCATTTCCTCATTGCAACCGGCCGCGTCGCGCAGGCTCGCAAAATACAGCACGCGCACGCGCATCAGCCCACCTCGCCGACATCGCGCTTGCCGCCGCGCTTGCCGAGCAATTTCGTCGGACCGATCACGATCGCATGCGACAGCGCCTTGCACATGTCGTAGACGGTCAGCGCCGCGACCGATGCGCCGGTCAGCGCCTCCATTTCCACGCCGGTGCGATGGCTGGTACGCACATCGCAGGTGATCGTCACGGTGCGCGCGTCGGTCCAGTCGATCGCGAAACGGCAACCGTCGATCGGCAGTGGATGGCAGAACGGAATCAGCTCGTGCGTGCGCTTGACCGCCATCGTGCCGGCGATGATTGCGGTGTCGATCACCAAGCCTTTCGCGCTGCGCATGCCTTGTGCGCGCAATGCATCGGCAACGGACGCCGGAAAGCGCACGCGTGTTTCGGCGCTGGCGCTGCGCGCCGTGGCCGGCTTGGCGGACACATCCACCATCGCCGGGCGACCAGCAGCGTCGAGGTGAGTCAGCTTCTTTGGCGATTTCGTTGTCAAGTTTTTAGCCGCCTATGACATACATTTCGATCCTGTGAGGATCGCGCACCGCGGCGCCGCGCAGTTCGCTGTAGCGATCCTCGCGCCGTCCCCACACTTCGCCCAACTGCCGTTCCAGCGCATGCGCATCGTCGAGCCATGGCCGCAGATCGTGGCCCTCGTCCGCGAACAGGCAGGTGTAGAGCTTGCCGTCGGCCGACAGCCGCGCGCGATGGCAGTCGCCGCAGAATGGCGTGCTGACCGAACTCACGAAACCGATTTCGCCGGCTCCATCGGCATACGCATAGCGCGTCGCAACTTCGCCACGATATTGCGCATCGAGTGCGCGCAACGGCCAGCGCGCGGCGATGCGATCGCGCAGTTCGGCCGACGGCACCACCCGTTCGCGCCGCCAGCCATTGCAGGTGCCGACGTCCATGTATTCGATGAAGCGCAGCACGTGGCCGCTGCCACGAAAATGTTCGGCGAGCGCCAGCGCATCGACATCGTTGATGGCGCGCTGGATCACCGCGTTGAACTTCAGCGACCCGAACCCGGCGCGTTCGGCGGCCGCGATGCCTTCGAGCACATCGCGAATGTCGCCGCGATTGCCGGACAACGCGCGGAACCGTTCGGGGTCGAGCGTATCCAGGCTCAGCGTGATCCGTTGCAGGCCCGCATCGCGCAACGCCTGCGCATGGCGCGCGAGCAGGCTGCCGTTGGTGGTCAGCGCCAGGTCGTCGATTTCGTCGATCGCAGCGAGTCGTTCCACCAGTTGCGGCAAGTTCTTGCGCAGCAGTGGTTCGCCGCCGGTCAATCGCACCTTGCGCACGCCGAGCGCGACGAAAGCGCGCACCGCGCGTTCGATCTGCGCGAAATCCATCCGATGCGCAGCGCCGAGCAATGACGTGTCGGGATGGGTTTCCTCGGGCATGCAGTACGGGCAGCGGAAGTTGCAGGTTTCGATCACCGACACGCGCAGGTCGCGCAGCGGTCGACCGCGCCGATCCAGCGCGGCGGTCTCGATCGGATGTTTCGTCACCGCGTTCATGGCGAAACAGTCTGCGCAGGAACCGGTTCATGCAACGTGATGGCGTCGCCTGGCCTGGCGATGCGGTAGCCGCGTTGGGTCAGCGCGAGGCCATTGGCTTCGGATTCGTAGTGATACAGCAGCAGCCGGCTGCGCAACGCGTCGGAATACTCGCGTTCGAGATCGTCGATGCCGCTGTGTGACGGATTGCCATGCAATGCGCAATCATGCGCAATCAGTTCATCCGCATCGGCGTGCAACGCGAGCATTTCCGGGATCGGCCGGGTATCGCCGGTGTACACCACGCTGCCACGCAGGCGCAGGCCGAATGCGGTGTCCGGCAGATGGTGGCGTACCGGGAACACGTCGAACCACAGCCGGTCGTGCCAGAAACCGTGCGATACCGGGATCAGCTGGAATGCGTCCCAGAAATTCGCGGTACCCTCGGCAAGCGCGCCGGGATATTCGGCGACGCGCGCCTGCAGGTGCGGCAGGACCGTGACAGGAACATACAAACGCAGGCGGCCACGCAATGCGTCGTCGAAGAAGGCGCGGATGAACAGCCGCTCCATGCCAGCGACGTGATCCATGTGCACGTGGGTGATGAACAGCGCGACAGGGGTCGCGCCGTAATGATCGAGATACGCGGTCAATGCTTCCTGCCCGCAATCGACCATCAGCAATGGCGCAGCATCGCGTTCGAGCACAACCGACGACGAGCCGAGCTCGACCGCCGCCGCGTTGCCGACGCCAAGAAAGCGCAGCGCGTAGCTCATGCCGCCTCCCGCATGGCGTCGTTATACGCGGTGAGCATGTCGTTCCAGCCCGCGACGATATCCTGCTCCTTCGCACGCGCGCCGAGTCGCTTGCGCAGCGAGCGCTGCAGGCGCGCAAGGTTCGCCTGCTGCCAGCCGCGCGCCGGCGAACGCAACGTGCCGCGGTCGAAATCGATCAGCCAGAGTGTGCCCTGCGCATCCATCAGCACATTATCCACGTTGAGGTCGGCGTGGCAGGCACCGGCGCGATGGAAGCGCGCAAGCGTACGACCGAGATCGCGCCACGGCGGGGTGATGCCATGATCGAGCAACGCCCCCAGCGATCGCGTGTCGGCCAGGAGCAACATCAGCAAGGCAGCGCGATAGCCGGTACCGCTGCGCCAATACACCGCAGCCAACGGAGCCGGCACTGGCAGCCCGCGTTCGCGCAATGCGCGCAGTAACTGGAATTCGCGGAAACTGCGCGTGCGTTCCGCGCCCTGCCAGAGGTACGTCTCGCGGCTGAACCGCGCCACGACACCACCACGCCGGTAGTGCCGCAGCACCGCATCGCCTGCATCCGTCTGCACGACCCAGGCCGCGCCGCGCCCGCCGACCGCGACCGGTTCGGCGTTGACCGGATCGAACAACGACGGATCGGCATCCGGCAGCAGCACGGAATCGAACAGCATCGCGCCGTCGCCCGCCGCATCCTGGAACGTCCGCATGCTGTCCGATGAAGTCGTCATTGTGTCTTTCGTGTCCACAGTCTGGCAGTTTAGTGCCTGCGAACCCTTTTGACCGGCCCTGCGACCACGATGCAATCAGTCCCCCGCTCGATCTGCCTGCTGCGCCTGTCCGCACTCGGCGACGTGACCCACGTCCTGCCTGTGGTGAACGCGCTGCGCGCTGCGTGGCCCGAGGTCGCGATTACCTGGGTGATCGGCAAGCCCGAACACAAGATGCTCGAAGGACTGCCGGGCGTCGAGTTCATCGTGGTGGACAAAGCCAGTGGCTGGTCTGGACTGGCCGAGTTGCGACGCCAACTCGCGGGACGCCGCTTCGATGCGCTGTTGCTGATGCAACTCGCATTGCGGGCGAACCTGCTGTCGAGTGCGATCCACGCCGACATGCGGATCGGTTACGACCGTGCGCGCGCGAAGGAATTGCACGGCCTGTTCGTGAACCACCGCATTCCCGCGCGCACGAGTTCCACAGAGCCGGACGGACACGTTCTGGACGTGCTCGCGTCGTTCGTCGAACCGCTCGGCCTGCCACGCGCCGCGCCGGTGTGGAATTTCCCGGTCTCCGACGACGCGCGCGCATGGGCCGCTGAACAGCTGCCCGACACGCAGCCGACCCTGTTGGTTTCGCCGTGTTCCAGCCATGCGCTGCGCAACTGGCTACCCGAACGCTACGCGGCCGTTGCCGATCACGCGGCTGCACGCGGGCATCGCGTGGTGTTGTGCGGCGGTCGCAGCAACATGGAACGGCGCATGGCCGATGTGATTCTCACGACGATGAAACGATCCGCACTCGACCTCACCGGCAAGGACACACTGAAGCAACTGCCCGCATTGCTCGAGCGCGCAAGTATCGTTCTCTCCCCCGACTCGGGCCCGGTGCATATCGCCAACGCCGTCGGTACCCGCGTGATCGGACTGTACGCATGCACCGATCCGCGCCGCAGCGGGCCGTATTCGGACCTGCGCTGGACAGTGGATCGCTACGCCGAGGCATCCGAAAAATTGCTCGGCAAGCCGGTGTTTGAACTGCGCTGGGGAACCAAGATCGAACGCGCTGGCGCGATGGAACTGATCGGAGTCGATGCGGTGATCGATGCGTTCGATCGTTGTGCAGGCCATTGACATGAGTGTCGCGCAGCGACGCTGACGTCCCTCTCCCGTTGTGGGAGAGGGGAAGGATCGCCGGCGGAGCCGGTGGTGGGGTGAGCGAGGCTAGGCCGGCGGCGCAGCGCGGTAATCCTGGTACGACTTTTCCTCGACCAGCTGCGAGCCCAGCGCGAGGTTGATGTCGCGCTTGATCCGTGCGCGTTCGTCGTTCTCGAAATACACCGCGCGCGCAAGCCGGATGAATTCGGCGCCGAAATCCTGCGCCTTCTCGCGGATGCGGATGTCGTCCTCGATCACCCACAGCCGCTCGTTGACGGCCTTGAGTTGCGCGCGCAACGCGGCGATGTCGGCGTCGGCCGCATGCGCCATCCACGCCTGTTCGAGCGCGTCGAGTTCGTTGCGCACGTTGGCGAGCTTAGACGGATCGCTCATGCGCTCGGACTTGATCTGCAGGATGGCGATCTTGTCGAGCAACTCGCCGTAGGACACCGGCACCGAAATCAGGCTCATGGCGTGCGCACCGAAACTGGGGTGGGCATTCTAACTAACGCGGCGTGCGGACCGGACGGTTCCTTCGGTTTAGTGGACACCCTGATCTAACCATCAGGAGCAGTCCCAATGGCCAGACCAGGCCCCAGAACGACGTATCGATACAGCAGTGATTTCAAGGCAACGGCGGTTCGATTGAGCCGGTTGCCAGGCGTGGCTGTGCAGGATGTTGCGCAGTCGCTTTACATCCATCCGTTCATGTTGTCTCGTTGGCGCAAACAGGCGCGCGAGGGGTTGCTCATGGTCAAGAGTGTGAAGCTCGATCCGGCCGTTTCGGCCGAGCTCAAGGAGTTGCGCCGGGTGAAG
>JANXZP010000046.1 GCA_025355485.1 Pseudomonadota bacterium | reverse complement strand
CGGAAAGCGGCGAAGACCTCTTCGTGCATTTCCGCGCCATCCAGGGCAGCGGCTTCAAGTCGTTGCAGGAAGGCCAGAAGGTGAGCTTCGAAGTCGTCAAGGGCCCGAAGGGCCTGCAGGCCGACGCGGTGCAGATCCTCTAATAAGCCTTGCGGCTTATTGCGTGACAAAAAGCCCCGGGCGGAAACGCCCGGGGCTTTTTGTTTGTGGATCTCGCACCGACAGGTATTGCAAGTAACCATCTTTCACGTCATGCGAATACCGGATCAGGCTAGAGTGTCCGATACGACACGACTTGAGGAGCCCGCCATGACCACCGCCTACGATTTCACCGCGCAAGACCTCGATGGGGCCGATCAGCGGCTGGACGCCTTCCGCGGCAAGGCGATGCTGGTGGTCAATGTGGCTTCCAAGTGCGGCTTCACCCCCCAATACACTGGGCTGGAAGCCTTGTATCGCAAGCACAAAGACGAGGGCTTGGAAGTGCTGGGTTTCCCCTGCGACCAGTTCGGCCACCAGGAGCCCGGCAATGCGGATGAGATCAAAAATTTCTGCTCGCTGACCTACGACGTCACGTTCCCGATGTTCGGCAAGATCGATGTAAATGGCGCCAAGGCGCATCCGCTGTGGAAATGGATGAAGCAGGAGAAGAGCGGCATCCTCGGCCTCGAAGGCATCAAGTGGAACTTCACCAAGTTCCTGATCGACCGCAACGGCCACGTCGTGAAGCGTTACGCGCCGACCGATACGCCGGAAAAGATCGAGGGCGATCTGGCGGCGGTGCTGAAGTGATCACTATCTTGGCGCGACGGTTGTCGATCGCTTCGATTTTCAGCCTGCTGGTTCCGGCGATCGCGATGGCCGCACCGACCGCTTCCATCTGCCATGCGACGACCGACGCCCAGCGCGGCGCGCTGGACGAGCTGTACACGTCCGAAGGTTGCAGCAGCTGTCCGCCGGCCGACCGCTGGTTCGCCCAGCTCGCGGCGAATGCCGACCCGGCGCGATTGAGCCTGCTCGCCTTCCATGTGGATTACTGGGACTCAATCGGATGGCCGGATCGATTCGGCAGTGGCGCGTACAGCGATCGCCAGCGTGATCGTGTCGGCAATGCGGGCAGTGCGTCGGTCTATACGCCGCAGGTGATGCTCGGCCAGCGCGTCGGGTTTCCGTGGAGCTCGTCGGCTGCGCTGTCCGCGTTGCACGCAGCCAATGCGCAGGCTAGCTCGCTCGCGCTCGACCTTGGCGCGATGCCGGCTGGTGGTGGCTTCGACGTGACTCTCAAGGCCCTGCCCGTGGCTGGCGGCTCGCTTCCGAACGGCGCCCTGTACCTTGCGTTGTACGAGAACGGCTTGTCCACCCAGGTGCGTGGCGGCGAGAACAGTGGTGCCTTGCTGCGTCACGAGCGCGTGGTGCGCCAGTTGCTGGGTCCGTATCCGTTGGCAGGAGCGCAGTGGTCGCGGGTGTTGCATGTCGCGCCGCCGCACGATGCGCACGCAGAGCGACTTGGGCTGACCGCATTCGTGCAATCGCATCCGGGCGACACCTTGCAGGCCTTGAGTCTGCCGCTGGCAACCTGCGCACGCTGACGCTTGCTTGAAACCGGAACGGAACGCCCACAACTCGCTGGGCGTATCCGATTCGGCCGACCCTGGTTCGTCGTGACGGTGCACCTTCCCCTCAACGACCGAGACCCGCCCATGCAGATCGCCGAAGACACCTTTGCAAGCATCCATTACACCCTGACCAATGCCGCTGGCACGGTCATCGACGCGTCGCCTACCGGCCAGCCGCTGACCTACCTGCATGGCGCCGGCAACATCGTCCCGGGGCTGGAGCAAGCCCTGGAAGGCCGCAGCGCAGGCGATCGTTTCAATGTGGCGGTCGCGCCCGAAGAAGGCTACGGCCAGAGCCATCCGCAATTGATCCAGGTGGTTCCGCGCGCGGCGTTTCAGGGCGTGGACACGCTCGAACCCGGTATGCAGTTCGAGGCGCAGGGCGGGCAGGGACCGATGCTCGTCACGGTGACCAAAGTCGATGCCGACGAAGTCACCGTGGATGGCAACCATCCGCTCGCTGGCGAAACCCTGCACTTCGCGATCGAAGTCGCCGACGTGCGCACGGCGACCGAGGAAGAGCTCGAGCACGGCCACGTGCATGGCGCAGGCGGCCATCACCACTGATTGATCGCGTGGCGAGCGGCTCGCTCATGTAAAATCGCCGCTCGCAATCCCGCCGAACCGCTGCGTTGTCACGACGGCGCAGCCGCATGAAACGGCAACCATGTCACTGATCACTTTCCAGAACGTCCACTACGGTGTCGGCGGCCCGGCGCTGCTGGACGATGTCGTGCTCGGCATCGAGGCGGGCGAACGCATCTGCGTGGTCGGTCGCAACGGTGCGGGCAAATCCACGCTGTTGCGCCTGCTTGCGCGCGAAATCGTGCCCGACGAGGGCGAGATCCGCATCCAGGAAGGCGTGCGCGTCGGCCGGCTCGCGCAGGAAGTGCCGCAGGGCACCGAAGGCGACGTGTTCGACGTCGTCGCCGACGGCCTCGGCGAACTCGGCCACTGGCTCGCGCAGTTCCACCACATCAGCCACGCCGCCGACATCGACATGGACGCGCTCGCGGACGTGCAGGCGAAGATCGAGCGCAGCAATGGCTGGGACCTCGAGCGCCGCGTCACCGAGGTCATCGCCAAGCTGGATTTGCCTGAAGACGCCACGTTCGCATCGTTGTCCGGCGGCATGAAGCGACGCGTGCTGCTCGCACAGGCACTGGTTGCCGAACCCGATGTGTTGCTGCTCGACGAACCGACCAACCATCTCGATATCGCATCGATCGACTGGCTCGAGGAATTCCTGCGCGGATTTCGCGGCAGCATCGTCTTCGTCACCCACGATCGCAGGTTCCTGCGCGCGCTGGCCACGCGCATCGTCGAGATCGATCGCGGCAAGGTCACCAGCTGGCCCGGCGACTACGACAACTACCTGCGCCGCCGCGAGGAGCGCATGCACGCGGAGGAACAGGAGCGTGCGCGTTTCGACAAGTTCCTCGCCCAGGAAGAAGTCTGGATCCGGCAGGGCATCAAGGCGCGCCGCACCCGCGACGAAGGCCGCGTGCGCCGGCTCGAAGCGATGCGCAACGAGCGCGCGGATCGGCGCAACCAGACCGGCAACGTCAAGCTCGTCACCACGACGGCTGCGGCTTCCGGCAAGAAAGTCATCCAGGCCGAGAACGTGTCGTTCGCCTACGATGGCCGCGTGCTCGTGCGCGATTTCGAGACGACGATCCTGCGCGGCGACCGCATCGGCCTGATCGGTCCGAACGGCGTCGGCAAGACCACGCTGATCCGTTTGCTGCTCGGCCAGCTCGCGCCGCAAACCGGCGAAATACGCATTGGAACGAATTTGCAGGTCGCGTATTTCGACCAGCACCGCACGACGCTGCGCGAGGACTGGAACGCGCTCGACAACGTATCGGAAGGCCTTGAGTTCATCGAAACCAACAACGGCCGCAAACATGTGCTCGCGTACCTGCAGGATTTCCTGTTCACGCCCGAACGCGCGCGCGCGCCGATCACGCGATTGTCCGGCGGCGAGCGCAATCGCCTGTTGCTCGCAAAACTGTTCGCGCAGCCGTCGAACCTGCTGGTGATGGACGAACCGACCAACGACCTCGACGTGGAAACACTCGAGTTGCTGGAAGAATTGCTCGCCGATTATCCGGGCACCTTGCTGCTGGTCAGCCACGATCGCGATTTCCTCGACCACGTCGTGACCAGCACCTTGGTGTTCGAGGGCGAAGGCCGCATCGGCGATTACGTTGGCGGTTATTCCGACTGGTTGCGTCAGCGCGCGAAGCCAGCCATCGCTTCTGCTGCGAAGCCGCAACTCACGGCGCAAGTGCCGGTGACGGCGAAAGCCGAAACGCCAACAACGCGTCGCAAGCTCGGCTTCAAGGAGCAACACGAACTCGCGCAACTGCCAGCGCGCATCGAGATGCTGGAAACGGAAATCGCCGCGCGCACCGCCGCGATGCAACAGCCGGATTTCTATCGCAAGGACGCGACCGCCATCCTCGCCGCGAACACCGAACTCGCCGCACACCAGTCGGAACTAGAGGCGGCGTATGCGCGTTGGGAGCAGCTCGAAGCCGAGTGATGCCGTGGCGCTCGTCAGTGCATGACGATGGAGAGCACGAACACGCCGAGCATCACGAACGTCAGCATCAGCTTGAACACCGCGCCGACGATCATCCCGGCCCAGGTGCCGAAACCCACGCGCGTGGCGTGGTGCACGTCGCGGCTGTGCAGCCATTCCCCACCCAAGGCACCGACAAACGGGCCGAGCAGCAGTCCGGGAATCGAGAAGAACAAACCAACAATCGTGCCGAGCGCGGCGCCGAGGATCGCCAGCTTGCTCGCGCCGACGCGTTTCGCGCCGAACACGCTCGCGACGAAGTCGATGGCAAGTGCGAGCGCGGTCAATACAGCGAGCAGCGCGATCACCCAGACAGGGATCAACTTGAAACCGTCCGTCCACGCGGCAAGCAGCATCCCCGCGAATACCAGCGGCACGCCGGGCAGCGCGGGCAGCGCGACGCCGACTACACCGATCAGGATCAGCGCGGCGGACGCGAAGTAGAGCAGGGTGTGCTGGTCCATAGCGGGATTGTCCGTCACGGATCGATGCAACGCACAGGATGGGTGCGCGCGGCAGCCGCTTCAATCCGAGCCGATGCGGCGTGCACCACCGCACGATGGATGCTGCGCCGCAGCATCAATTCGCCAGTTTCCGGGGGTGCCGAAAGTCCCTTGACAACGACTCGCATTGCGCAATTTCTTGATCTACACTTCGGCCGCTGGTATTGCAGGTCACTGTAGATCGTGACCCGATGTGTGTGATCTGCAGATGTGCAATCTTCGATCCGCTCTATCGTCTCCATCGATGTACTCCTTGCATACCCAGTACCACCGGCCGGCAACGGCCTTCAAGACCGAAAGTATCAGGAGTATTTATGTCGGATCGTCAGATGGGCACCGTGAAATGGTTCAACGACGCCAAGGGTTTTGGCTTTATCGCCCGCGATAACGGCGAGGATGTGTTCGTACACTTCCGCGCGATCCAGGGCACTGGCTTCAAGAGCCTCAAGGAAGGCCAGAAAGTCAGCTTCAAGGTCGTGCAGGGCCAGAAGGGTCTGCAGGCTGAAGAAGTCGAGCCGATGTAAGCTCAACCCAGCGCAGATCATCGAACCCGGAGCGGCGACGCTCCGGGTTTTTTTCATGCATGGATGCATGGATGCCGCGATAGCAGGATGCGATAGCAGCCAGCACATGGCCGGAAAATGCTCCTGCATTTTCGGCATTCCCGTCATCCATGGCGGTCAGATGCTGTGAACGGCTGATGTGCTGGACGCGATCAGCGGACCAGCCGCGCCCGGTTGTTTTCGACCGACACGTAGGAACCGGCACTGATACCGCCGAGGTCGCGCTGGTTGAGGATCAACCGGCGGCCATCGTCCATGCGCACGTAGATGTCGAAGCTGGAACCGTTCTGGTTCTTCTCGACCTCGTTGCCGACCACCGCGCCGACAGCCACACCGGCCACCGTGGCGGCAGTCTTGCCGTTGCCCTTGCCGACCTGGTTGCCCAGCACGCCGCCGACCACGCCGCCGAGGATTGCACCGGTTCCTGTGGAGTGGCGATCGCCTTGGATCTGTTCGATGCGATCCACCGTGCCGCAATTGCCGCATCGGCTGGCGGACGTGTTGTCGTAGCCGCCGGAATAACCGTCATGGCGAGGGCCGCTCGCGCAGGCGGACAGCGCGATGGTGATGGCTGCCGCGAAAATCAGTCGAACTTTCATGCGCAACTCCTGGGTAGTGGGGCGGACACGACAACACTAAACGCTGCTCGCTGAATCGGCACCCTCCAAAACAGGTCGATGCGCAAACCTCGACGCAGCCGCGTCAATTGCGAAATTCGTCGTGGCAGGCTTTGCAACTCTTGCCGATTTTTTCCTGCGCGGCGCGGGTCGCGGGGCAATCTGCCGGCGGCGCAGCGATCAGCGCATCAAGGCTCGCGCGCATGTCTGCGGCCTTCAAGCGGAAATCCTGCTCTTTCTCGATCGGCAGGAAGATCGGCTCGATGTCGTTCGACAACGAGCGCAGCGCCTGCAGGTGCGGCAGGTTGTCGCTGGTCGCGCAACGGTTCGCTTCCACGTTCTTGTTCAGGGCGCGGATGTGGAATGTCTGCATGTGCATCAGGCTCTCCGGCAGGTGCGGCCCGCTGTTGCGCGCGTTCATCGCGGCGACGGTTCCGGCGATGCCGATGACAAGACCCAGCACGATCAAGAACGCGTACCGCATGCAGCCTCCGGAAGATATGTGGTTTCAGGGATTACAGCGAGCGCACGATATCATGCGTGCTTCGAATGATCGTGGCGCAACACGGGTTATGGACAGCAGGCAGAAGCTCTATCGCGAACGCTTTGCCGGGATCGACCGCCTGTACTGTCGTGGCGCGGCACTGCGGCTGGGCGGATGCCATGTCGCAGTCATCGGGCTGGGAGGCGTGGGATCGTGGGCGGTCGAAGCGCTTGCGCGCAGCGGTGTCGGCAAACTGACCCTGATCGACGCAGACGATGTGTGCCTGTCGAACACGAGCCGCCAGTTGCATGCGCTTGATGGCCACTATGGCCGCAACAAGGGCGCGGTACTGGCCGAGCGCGCGCTGGCGATCAATCCGTCGATCGCGGTCGACGTGGTGGAA